>VGTA01000050.1 GCA_016874875.1 Deltaproteobacteria bacterium
CACACACAGCGCACACACAGCGCACACACAGCGCACACACAGCGCACACACAGCGCGCACACAGCGCGCACACAGCGCGCACACAGCGCGCACACAGCGCGCACACACATACACACACCATGAGGTCAGCTTATGTCTCTCCTAAGCGCTCGCGACGAGCGCACACAGCCGATCTTCCCGCTTCTGAAGGGCTTGAGCATCGCGGTGCTGATGACGCTCGCGATGACGGACGGCCGCTCGCTCTCAATCGCGCGGGGCGCGCGCGCACAGAACGTGCCCAACCAGGCCCTCGCCCTCTACGACCGCGGCGTGTCGCTCTACAAGGGCGGCGACTACCGCGCGGCCGAGCGCGCCTTTGTCGAGTCGCTGCGGCACGCTCAAGAGAGCCGCTGCCTCTACTACAAGGCCCTCGCCATCACTAAGCAAGAGCGACGCCCGTGCGGGGAGAAGCTGGTGGCGTGGCAGAGCTACCTGACGGTGTGTCAGCGCGGGGGGGGCTGCGAGCAGAGCTGGCAGCAGAAGGCGAGCGAGAAGAGCGAGGAGCTGGGGGCGTCGTGTGAGGGGTGTAGCCACGTGGAGGGGTCCTGCGAGGGGGCGGCGCAGGGGGCGGCGCAGGGGGCGGCGCAGGGGGCGGCGCAGGGGGCGGCGCGAAAGAGGGCTGAGCGAAAAGCTCAGCGAGCGCCCCTCTCCTCAGCGCCGCGCCCCGCGCCGAGCGAGCGGGCGGAGGAGGGGCGGGCGGCCGCCGGGGGGGGCGAGCGCATGCAGCTCGAGGCGAGCCTCCTGTGCAGAATCAAGAACGCGCGCGGAGGATATGAGCCGCTGAAGGTGTGCCACGGGGAGTACTTCCGCGAGGACGACCAGGTCGCCCTCCGCGTTCGCCCCTCGCAGGAGGGGTTCTTGTATGTGCTCATCTATAACGACAAGGGGCAGGCGCAGCTCGCGTGGCCCGCGCCGGGGGATGACCCCCGCCTCCGCGCCCAGACGGAGTACGCGCTGCCGAGCGCCGAGGACAGCTTTTATCGCGGCTGGTGGTCCGTGGACGCGGTGAAGGACACCAAGGAGGTGATCTCGCTCATCTTCTCGCGCGCGCCGGTCGAGGAGCTCGAGCGGATGCGCGGCCTCGACCTCTCCCCTGAGCTCTCACGCGCCCTCGCGCGGCGCGACCCGGCGCAGGCGCGCGCGCTCAAGCGCTGGGCGGCGACGCAGGGGGCGCAGGCGAGCGCGGACGCGGTGGTGGAGACGGTGGTGGGGGACGCGGAGCGCGTGGTGGCGCAGTTTTATTTTTTGCACGAGTAGTGTAGTGCTAGCTCGCCAGGCGCGCAGCGGCGCCTGAACGGCTGAAAGGCCGAAAGGCGGAAAAGCCGAAAAGCCGAAAAGCCGAAAAGCCGAAAAGCCGAAAAGCCGAAAAGCCGAAAAGCTAAAGCGCTGAATGACTGAATCCTCAAGGAGCTTGTATGCGCCCTCACCCTCTCGCGCGCCTCCTCGCGCGCGCCCTGCTCGCCCTCTGCGCGACGTCCGCCCTCTGCGCGCTCCCGCCGCCCCGCTCGTGGCCGCTGGGGGGCGGCGCGGCGCTGGCGGAGACGCTGGTGGCCAAGAGCTACTACATCCCCGTCTATGGGGAGCCGGAGCCGGAGGCGCAGGTCGTCGGCAACCTCCTCAAGGGGCAGGCGGCGGACGCGGTGGGGCGCCGCGGGGAGTGGGTGCAGGTGAACGCCTTCAAGGGCCTGCTCGTGGGGTGGGCGCGCGCGGCGGAGTTTGAGGCAGGGGGGGCGCCGAGCGTCACCACGCCGCAGGGGGGCGTGTCGCCGACCTTCCCGGGGGAGGAGGGCCTGCGGCGGGCCCGCGCGGGCGACGCGCCGCACAGGGGGGAGTACCGCGGGGTGCAGTACTGCGTGCGCTGCCACAACCCGGGCGCCACGCAGATCAAGAGCGGGGGGCGGCCCATCGAGGTGTGGTCGCAGTCGAGTCACGCCCGCGCCTACCACACGCTCTTCTCGCCCGAGTCGCTCAAGATCGGGCAGCGCCTGGGGATTCAGAATCCCGCCACCTCGCCGCGCTGCCTCAAGTGTCACGTCACCGCCTACGGGGTGCCGGCGGGCGTTCAGAGCGAGGTGGTCTTGACGGAGGGGGTGGGGTGCGAGGCGTGCCACGGCCCCAGCGGCGCCCTCCACGGCTCGGGGGGGGCGTGGGACGTGGCGCCCGTGGGGCAGCGCGCGCGCTTCTGTGGGCGCTGCCACAACGACGAGAGCCCCACCTGGCGCGGCTTTAACCTCGAGTCGTTCAGCGAGTACATCGCCCACTGGGGGCACCGCGCGGAGGTGGAGCAGATCAGGGCGCGCGAGCACGCCGAGATGTCACGCCAGAGCGCGCGCGCGGGCGACCCGCCCCCGGCGCCCCTCACCCCCCGCCTCACGGCCCCGCCCCCCGCCCCCCGCGTGAGCGCCGCCGCCGAGGAGGGAGTCTTGATGTTGGCGAGCGGCGTGGGGGCCCCCGTGCGCTTCCCGCACTCGCGGCACCAGAAGGACTTTGGGCTCTCGTGCAGCTCCTGTCACCACGTGCCGCAGGTCTTCAAGTGCCGCGACTGCCACAACGACACCTCCGCCGTGAGCAGGCAGCAGGCCTTCCACGACGGGGGCGCGCGCTCGTGCCGGAGCTGTCACCGCGAGATGGCGAGCAAGGGGTTCGCGGGGCCGCGCACGTGCGACGGCTGCCACGTGCCCCGCTGACCGCCGCGCTCAGAACTCCCCTGAGAGGAGCGTGAACACGCGCGCCCCGTCAGGCGTGAGGGCGCGGGCGTTCAGGGCGGGCTCGGCGCCCGCGGGGGGGGCGGCGGGGCTCGCCATCCGCACCAGCCCCACCCCGACCCCGACCCCGGCGACCCCGTAGGCGCCGAGGGCGCCGTAGAAGGCCCCGTTGATGACCCCCGCGCTGGCGTTGGGGAGCAGGACGTTGAGGGCGTGGGCGAGGACGCCGGCGCTGAGGGCGATGTAGGTGAAGGTCGGGGTGGCCTCAAGGAAGGTGGGCGCGGCGGGCGCGGGGGCCTCGGCGGTGAGGGCGGCGCTCGGGGCGGCGGCGACGGTGACGGGGGCGGGGGCGGGGGCAGGCGCGGGCGCGGGGGTGGGCGCGGCGACGGCGACGGGCGCGGGCGCGGGCGCGGGCGCGGCGGCGGGGGTGAACGAGAAGCTCTCGCGCACGAAGCCCTCCTGCCAGGGGGTCTGCTGGCCTTTCGTCTCGCGCTCCACCTCGTTGATGGTCTGGCGCATCACCTCCTCGAGCTTGAGGCCCGGCTGGCGCATCTGCTGGGTGAGGGCGCGGGTGAAGGGGCTGTTGGCGCTGTCGCCGTCGAGCGAGACCTTGCCGGGGCGCGTGGAGTAGAGAATCATCGTGCCGCCCGGGGCGCTCTGGAGCTTGAGGCCGCGCGTGGCGGAGCGGTAGGCGGAGGTGAAGGGGTTGTTGCGGCAGGCGTCGAGGATGATCAGGTTGAGCCGATTCTGCGCGCTCTCCATCTGGCCCATCACCTCCTCCATGGAGACGCCGTAGATGCGGATGAACTCCTCGCGGTCGAGCTTGGCGCCCACGGGGATCAGGTAGTTCTGGCCTTCGATCTGCATCCCGTGGCCGGCGAAGTAGAAGAGGCCCACGCCGCGCGTGCGCTTGAGCTGGTCGCCGAGCTCGATGATGTGGAGCGAGAGCTCATCCTTCTTGAGGTCGGTGTGGGCGCGACCCCCCACGAGGGTGAACCCGAGGGCCTTGAGCGTCTCGCCCATGAGCAGGGCGTCCTGGGCTGGGTTGACGAGGCGGCCCTCGTCGTAGGCGCCGTTGCCCACGACGAGGGCGAACTTCTCCTCGGAGGCGGGCGCGGCGTGGGCGAGGGGGAGGGGCGACAGGAGGATGAGGGCGCTCAGGGCGCTCAGGGCGCGCGCGCCCCAGGATGAGAGGATTAACATCGGTTCTGCTCTTGTGGTGTGAGGTCCAAGGCGCTATTTAGAGGGCGGCGGGGCCGCCTTCGATGCTCCGTTATACAAGATCTAGATGCCCCTAGCGATCTAAATTCACCTCCGCACGACCGCTCAACCCAAGTGAGCTCACATCAATGAAGACACCCCCCCTCACGCGGCACAGGCGGCCGCGCCTCTGGCTTCTCTGGCTCCTCTGGCTCTGGGCGGGCCTCCTCGGCGCCCTCCGCCCGGGCGCGGCGCCGGCGGCGCCGGGGCCCCACGACGCGCTCTACGCGGAGAGCCGCTTCCCCAGCGCCAGCCAGTGCGCCGCGTGCCACCCGCTCATCTATGAGGAGTGGCGCGCCTCCGCTCACGCCTACGCCTCCATCAGCCCGGTCTTTCATCGCTTTGAGCAGACCATCAACGACCTCAGCAACGGCACCATCGGCACCTTCTGCATGCGCTGCCACTCCACCGTGGCGACCACCCTCGGCGAGCCGCGCGAGGCGCCGCTGTGGGAGCGCAACCCCGTGTCGCTCGAGGGCATCACCTGCGTGACCTGTCACCGCGTGAGCGAGGAGTACTACAAGGTCAACGGGGAGCGCCGCGTGGACCCCGGGCCCATCGAGGCGCCCGTCTATGGGCCCTTCGAGGGCGACCACCTCCGAGAGGTGGTGGCGGCGGGGGCGACGGGGGGGCGCAAGGTGCACCTCAAGGCGATCAAGTTCGAGCAGCTGAGCGCGTCGGAGGCCTGCGTCTCGTGTCATCAGGTGGCCGTGGCGGGCATCAAGCTGGAGGTGGTGTGGGACCAGTACCAGGCCTCGCCCGCCAAGGCGCAGGGCGTCACGTGCCAAGACTGCCACATGGCACAAGAGGCAGGCGACCACACGTCCGGCTACGCGCAGGCGCCGGGGGCCGTGATTCGCGGCGTCCCCACCCCCGTCCGCAGGCACTCCAATCACTCCTTCTTGGGCCCCGGCTACCCCGTGGTGCACCCAGGGCTCTTCCCGCACAACCCCGAGGCGCGCTCGTACTCGGTGGAGGCCTGGCTCAAGTTCAATGACCGCGAGGGCTGGGGCTCGCCCGAGTTCGAGGCCCGCCTGGCGCGCGGCGAGGTGAGCGCCGCCTTTCCGCCCGAGTGGGCGCGCGCCAACGACCGCCGCAGCGCGCATGACGTGGTGACGCAGAACAAGCAGGTCCTCAAGGCGCGCATGGCGCAGCGGGTGAAGATGATGGAGCACAGCATGCGCCTCGAGGGGCCCTTCTTTGAGGGCAGCCCGCGCGCCGGCGAGGCGCTCGCGGTGCGGTACTCGCTCACGAATCTCAACATCGGCCACAACCTCCCCTCGGGCTCGCTCGGGGCGCAGCCAGAGCTGTGGCTGAACGTGGCGCTCGTGAATCCGAGCGGGGAGACGGTGTGGGAGTCGGGCTACGTGGACTCGCAGGGCGACATGTGCGACCTGCACTCGCAGGACGTCCTCGAGGGGCGCCTCCCCCACGACGACCAGCTGGTGAATCTGCAGACGAAGTTCCTCGTGACTAATCTCAAGGGCACGGACCGCGAGGCCTACCTCCCCATCAACGTTGACCTCGACCAGCTGCCGATGATCCGCCCGGCGCCGGTGCCGAGCACGGTGATGAATCACCCTCCTTTCGCCCGCATGGAGGGGCGGAGCCTGCCGCCGCTGCGGACGCGCGACGCGGAGTATGAGCTCCCCGCCGAGGCGCTCCGCGCCCCCGGGCGCTACACCCTCTCGGCGCGCCTGCGGAGCCGCGCGGAGCCGATCTACTTTATGCGCTTCATCGGGGCCACGGAGGAGATGATCCGCGGGATGAACGAGGGGATCGTGGACCTGCACCCCTACGCTGTGTCTTTTGAGGTGAAGTGAGATGATCCGCTCTCTGCGCCTCGGCGCCCTCTCGCTCGGCGCCCTCTCGCTCGGCGCCCTCTCGCTCGGCGCTCTCTCGCTCGGCGCCCTCTCGGGGCGCGCGGCGGCGGAGCCCCCGCCGTCGCGCAAGATGTCACCCCTCGCGACGCCCGCCGAGCTCCAGGCGAGCCACTTCAAGGCGGACCCCGTCTACCCCAAGCGCGCCTATGACGCGCAGGCGCAGCGCGACATCTACGGCAATAAGCGCGCCGTCAACACCGCGCGCCCGCTCCTCGAGGTCGGGCGCCCCCTCTACAGCCCCGGGGAGCTGAGCCCAGGCGCGCCGCTGAGTCTCGTGGTCTTCGGCGACGTGCAGTCGGCGGTGGGGGTCAACGCGGGGGTGGACGGCGCCACGCAGGCGCTGCTCGGCCTGCGCGCGAGCCTCGACGTGGACCTCCGCCTCACCTCCACGGAGCGCCTGCACGCCCTCGTGCGCCCCCTCGACACCGCCAACCAGCCCTCGCAGCTGCTCCTGAGCGGGCCGGCGGGGGAGGAGCGGGGGCTCGTGCACATCTTCCAGCGCTGCGTGGATTCCGCCATCGACCCAGACGGCTGCACGGGCCTCGAGGCCTTCGATGAGCTGTTCGCCAACCTCTTTTTCGAGGGGGAGTTCGGGGGGCTCCCCGTGGCGCTCGGCAAGATGCCGCACCTGCTCCAGAATGGCGTCTGGCTGGAGGACGCCTACGTGGGCGGGGCGCTCTCCATCGCCGCGCGCAACAGCGCCGCCTTCGACATCTCCAACTACGACGTCGCCTTCTTTGGGGCGGCGGTGGGGGTGGACGACAGGGTCTTTGGCGGCGCGGGGCGCAACGGGGGCGGGGCGAGTCTGGCGGGCGTCTCGTTCTTCATCGAGGCGCTCGGCGGCTACATCGAGGGCGGCTACGGCTACGTGCTCGACCGCGAGGCGGGGGTGGACCGCGAGGTGTTTTCGCAGGACCCGGCGCTGGCCGGGGCGCGCTTCAAGGGGGACCTGAGCTACCACAACGCCACCGTGTCCTTCACGCGCCGCTACGGCGCGCTGCTCTCGAGCAGCGCGCGCCTGGTGGTGAACGCCGGGCAGGAGGAGTCGGCGGTGACGGGGGCGCCGGGGGCGCCGGGCGCGCCCGAGCGGCTGAGGACGGCCAACGGCGCCGCGCTGCTCCTAGAGACCTCCCTCATCACGCGGCGCCCGCTCACGCTGGTGCCCTACCTCAACCTGTTCGCGGGGCTCGACAGCCCGCAGGCGCTCGCCAAGCAGTTCGGGCTGCTCCGCAACACGGGCCTGCTGTTTGAGGACAACGCGCTGACGGCGCAGCGGAGTCTCTTCGACAACCCAGACGACAGCGTGGGCGGCGCGCTGGGCCTAGAGTACCTCTTCAACCTCGATCAGCAGGTGGCCGTGGAGGTCGCGGGCTCCGCGAGCGTGTGTCGCGACGCGGAGGGCGCCAACCTCTTGGGCGCCCGCTGCCGCCGCGGTGGGGCGCAGGGGGTGCGGGTGCGTGATCAGGCGGGGGTGGGGTTTCGGTATCAGCTCCCGTTCGGGATTCTCAAGAAGGCGTGGATTTTACGGGCGGATGGGGCGCTCGGGGTGCTGTCGCCGGATGAGGGGGCGGCGCAGACGTTCTATGGGGCGCGGCTGGAGCTGAGGCGTAAGTTTTGAGGGGTTAGGGGAGAGATTTGGCTAGGCGGCCGCCATCCTGATGGACAGTGTCTGTATATGTATAAAAACGATTTTGTGACCCTGAACGGTTATGTTGTTTGAACCCATGCTGAATATGCCCCCATAGATCTTCACCTAACTCAATCCGCGGGCAACCACCGGGGCCGTAATATTATAATTTTTATGGAATCGGGTTTCTTGCCAATCGCCCACCTGCATGAAATCTCGTATATGTTGATGAAAGACTTGTTCTGGATCTAATACTTGGAAGGCTGTAATACCAGTTTCCACCACGAAATACGCGATTTATATTGCTTGATGGATTGTAGTTCTCATCTAATGAGTTCTTGGCACAGATGCCAGTACACCATCCACTACCATCACTTGGTGCTCCCTCGTAAGAGCTGTGATATTCATCCTGAACAAACTCCATCACATTTCCTGTCATGTCACAAACGCCCTGTCTAGTATTGCCAAGTGGAGTATTGCACACAACGCTTGTACCCGCACCATTGCAACTTACTCCAACATCGCAACCTCGGCCTTCCGCATATTCACAAGTAGGACACGAATCTCCCCAAGGATACAGAACACTTTCACCTCTATTGGATGCCGCAAACTCCCACTCTGCTTCTGTTGGCAAACGTGCGCCAACCCAAGATGCAAAATACATTATGTTGTGCCATGAGACCCAATTGACAGGGTAGTTCATCATGAGAGGATCATATGTACACCACGGTGCTGAGTATCGATCAACACCTGGACTACAATTTGGCGGTGGGCAAAACCCACTATTTACACACATTGTATACATGCCAACTGTGATCTCTGATTTCATGATTTCAAATGATGACACGCTCACCGAGTGAACTGGCTGCTGCGTGGCATCTAGGGTTGACCCCATCTCAAAAGTCCCGCCCTCAATTCGAATCCATTCAATCCGCGGGCACCCACCGGGCGCCGCAGCACAAGGTGGTAGTTGGCAGTCTGTTTGACAAAACGACTGTCCATCACACCCCTCGCTCGGCAAGTTAACAAATCCATCTCCACACCGCCCAGGGGCACCCGCGACGAGCTCACAGCGCTCATTACAGACCTGACAAGCCTCCTCGCCATAAGGGCAGGTCTCTAGAGTCCAATTCCCATCATCACACTCCTCCTCGCCGCTCAAAACCCCATCACCACACAGCGCTCCAATCGGCGTGTCGAGCTCGTTGAGCAATCTAAGACGGAAGCCTTGATAATGAGACTGATAGAACTCTGTATAATTAAAGATCTGCATCATCTCTCGCTCTCGCTGTAGGCGATATCGAGGGATGCTAGCATACCAATGGACACCCTCTGCAATTTCACGAGAATAAAAGTTATATCCTTTTGATGTGTTATAATTTGACAATTGAAGACATGTATTAGAATCCCCACACACAGGAAGACCATTCAGCGGTATCGATGTGTGAACACCGATCGGACGATCCAACACTAATTCTTCCAGATTCCCCATCAGATCACAGAGCCCCTGCTCACTCATCCCCAGCGGAAACGAGCACACAGGAGAAATCCCCCCTCGACAGCTCGGCGAACCGGAGAAGCTCCCGCGCTGACACAGCGACGCCACAGGGTCGCTCCCGTCCACAACCACCTCATCCCCCCACGGATACCGCCGCTGGGGCGCCCTGCTCTGCGCCGCGAACTCCCACTCCGCCTCACTCGGCAGAGTCGCGCCTACCCAGCGCGCGAACGCGCCCATCTGAAGGGTTGTGACACAGTTGATCGGATGGTCTGCGTACGCCGCCCCCCACAGGCACCCTGCGCCCGGAGTCGGCAGCGAGCACCCGCCCGCCTCAACGCAGCGCATATACTGCGCGACCGTCACCTCTGAGCGAGAGAGATGATAGTCATACTCGATGTTCACCTCCACCACAGGACGCGCATAAGAGATCGCCTCATCACCCATAAAGAACCTCCCCCCCTCGATCTTCACCCACGTGACATCAGGGCACCCGCCCTCGGAGGAGGCGCACGGCGCGCGGAAGCGGCAATCCGCCCCACAGAACCACTGACCATCACACTCCTCAGGCCCATTCACCACCCCGTCCCCGCACAGCTCACGCTCCCCAGGGACCCACTGACACGCCACACACGCGACGCACGCCGCATCCCCATACGCGCAAGGTGGCGACACCTCATCACACGCCTCTACACCATCCACCCCATTCACCACCCCATCCCCGCACAGCTCACGCTCCCCGGGGACCCACTGACACGCCACACACGCCACGCACGCCGCATCCCCATACACGCAAGGAGGAGACGTCTCATCACACGCCTCTGGCCCATTCACCACGCCATCCCCACACACGGCGACGCCCCCCCCCGGCACGAGCGCGCACAGCGCATCACACACCTGACACTGCGCCTCACCATACGCGCACGACTCCGTGAGCACATTCCCATCATCACACCCCTCGCTCCCCTCGCGCACACCATTCCCGCAGCGCGGCGCCGCTCGGCAGGCGCTCTCGTCGCCCTCGGTCACACACAGCTGACCGCTCGGACACGCCAGCGTCTCCCACTCGTCCCCCGACAGCGCGCACACCTGAAGCTGATCACCATTGCAGCGCCTCGCCTCCGCTCGGCAGCGCCTCGCCTCCATAGCCATGTCCTCCGCCCCCAGATCCGGCGCCGCGGCGTCGGGGGGGGCGGCGTCGGGGGGGGCGGCGTCGGGGGGGGCGGCGTCGGGGGGGGCGGCGGGAGGAGGCGCGCTGGGGCTGGGCGGCTCATCCACAAGGCGCAGACATGACACAAGGGAGAGCGTGCACGCCGCGACGCTGAGACGCTGAATGACAATCATAAGAGATCCTCTTGATGGCAGCTCTGTGGGTTGAGGGTAACCGTTCAGGGTCACAAAATCTTGACGCCTCAAGATCATGAGCGCAACCTCACCACATGACCACCCAAGAAGAACATAACCGTTCAGGGTCAAAAAAGATAGCCAATCTCAGCCCCCCCCAAAGAGCGTGACCAAGACAGCTACGGAACGAGAGAAGCGCCCCGACCCAACGACACGAACCACTCAGACCACAGCAGCGCACGGAGCTTGAGAGTCCGCATCAACGAGAGCAAGACCGCAAACCCCTGCCCCCCCTCCTGAGTATCACTCCCGAACGAGAGGCGGCGGTGCCTGTCAACATAGTTTTCGCTCAAAAATCACTCAGCCACAAGCGGCGCGAGTCGAACTTCATGCTGGCGCGCCCAAGAGCGACAAGGACCTGACCAGCGACGAGGATGACGTCTCAAGGCCTCAGCATAGACCTCGTGGCGCCTTTGGAGGATCTCAACATCTAGACCTCGATGACGCTGAGAGGGGGTCACATAAGAGATGCTGCTATGGAGGTGATTCTCATTATACCACTCAACAAACTTGTGGACCCACTCGCGCCAACCATCAAGCTCGAGATGCCGCTTTGGATAGCTGGGGCGATACTTCAAGGTACGAAAAAAGCTCTCAACGAACGCGTTATCATCGCAAACACCGGGGCGGCTCAGGGAAGGCACGACCTGAAGGCGCTCAAGAGTCTTCTTGAGCGTAGAGCTCGTCATCG
>VGTA01000051.1 GCA_016874875.1 Deltaproteobacteria bacterium
GTCCGGTGGGGAGGCGGAGAGGGGGGGGGGCGGGGCGCACTCAGCGCCCTCGGCGGCGCGGGCGCTCTTGGGGGCGGGGCTTGGGCGCGTCGAGGGGCTCGTGCGTCGCCGTGCCCCAGAGGTCGTCGAGGGAGTCGGGGGAATCCAGCTCGTCGGGCTCCGCGCCCACCTCCGCGCCCGCCTCCGCGCCCGCCGCCGCGCCCGCCGCGCCCGCCGCCGCGCCCGCCGCCTCCACGTAAGGCTCCCACAGGTTCGTCTCCGTCACCGCGCGGTAGGAGTCATTGGGGAGGAGGCCGCGCTGCTCAAGGAGCGCGAGCAGGCGGTTGACGCGCGCCGCGTAGGAGCGCGAGAGGCGCTTGCGCTCAAAGAAGGGCTGGTAGAGGCGCGGGCCGGGCAGCATCCGCGTCAGCGCGGCGAGCTCCTCGGGGCGCAGGTCCTGCGCGCGCTTGGCGAAATACCGCTCCGCCGCCTCCTTGAAGCCAAAGACATCCTCGCCGAGCTCGACGATGTTGATGTAGAGCTCTAGGATCTCCGCCTTGGTGAGATTCTGCTCCAAGAACCACGTCAGGCACAGCTCCTCGAGCTTGCGGCTGAGGGTCTTCTTGCGGTGCAGGAACAGGTTGCGCGTGAGCTGCATGGTGAGCGTGGAGCCGCCGCGCGCGAAGCGCCCCTCGCTCAGGTTGCGAATCAGCGAGCCGCGCAGGTGAAACAGGCTGACGCCGCTGTGCTTGTGGAAGCCGCCGTCCTCCTGCGCGATGATGGCCTCCGTGAGCAGCGGCGGCGCCTCGGCGAGGGGCAGCCAGCGCGCGGTCTTGGGGCCCGCCTCGCGGGTGTACACCGTCTCGCCGTCGGGCATCACGAAGGTGGTGGTAAAGGCGTCTCGGAGCGCGGGGAGGTTGATGCGCTCGTTGTAGCCGATCACCTTGAGGCGCTTGAGGTCGGCGGTCACCTGCAGCTCCGTGGCCTCGAGGTCGCTCATGTCGACGCGCAGGCGCCCGCTGAGCGCGAGGGGTCCCTTGAGCGTGAGGGGCTGCAGGTTGGGCAGGAGCCCCGGTGGCAGCGATGTAGCGAAGGCCTGGCCCTCGATGCGGTCCATCTTCACGCTCGCCTCGAGGCGCGGCAGGGGGTCGCGCTGGTCCCACTCCGCGCTCACGTCCGCGCGAATCTGCCCTAGGCGCGCCACGCCTCGCCGCGCATAGGCGCGCAGGCGCTCTGGCGCCCCCGGCGTCCACTCGGCGCCCAGGACGCCGCGCGCGCTCACGTCGAGGGGCCCGACGGGGCCCTCGGCGAGCGCCTCGTGCTCTACCACCAGCGCGCGCGCGCCCACCTCGCCCTCCGCCTCCACCTCTCCGTCGCGCCAGCGGGCGCGCAGGCGCACGTCAGCGGAGATGTAGCCCCGCGCGCGCGGCGTGAGCGCCTCGGCGGGGAGGTCGCGCAGGGCGGTCCGCAGGTCGCCGCCCTCCGGCGACACCTGCCCGCGCGCGCTCACCGCCCCCCCCCCAGGGAACTTGAGCGTCACGTCCACGGGGCGCGCCCCCTCGGCGCTCGCCAGGAGGCCGAGCGAGACGTCCACCTTCACGTGCGAGAACGGCAGGCGCCCGAGGAGCGCGCCGCTCGACGCTAGCTGAAATCCCTGCAGGTAGAGCGTGGGCGTGGGCGCCGACCGCCACGCCACCTCCTGCCCCGACACCTGCAGGCGCGGGCTGAGGGCGTAGGTGACGCCCCGCTCGCAGGTGACGCGCGCCGCCTCGAGGGTGGCGTTGACGCCGCAGCGCCCCGTGGCGGGGGCGTCGCCCTGCCAGGTGGCGGCGAGGCCCGCGGGCGTGAGCTGCAGGCGCACCTGCGAGAGCGCCAGCCGCCCGCGCGCGCCCCGCACCTCCCCACGCGCCACGTCCACCGCGGGGAGGGCGGCGAGGGCGGCGGCGGCGCGCCCGAGCAGGTCTCGCAGGCGCGCGCTGAGCGCCTCAGCGCCGAGCCCCCCGGGGCCCAGCTCCCCAGCGCCCAGCCCAGCGCCCAGCCCAGCGCCCAGCCCAGCGCCCAGCCCAGCGCCCAGCCCAGCGCCCAGCTCAGCGCCCAGCGCGCCCTGCCCCGCTGCGGGGGCGCGCGTGGGGTCCACCGCGCGCAGGACCGGCAGCCCCTGCGCGTTGCGCTCCACGGGGGGCGGCGGGGCGCCCTTGAGGCGCGCGGCGATTCGCGCCGCGCGCTCCCGCAGCGCCGCGAGCGCCCCTGGGAGGTCGTCGCCCTCGAGCGACAGGACGGGGCGGTCGAGGTAGAGGGCCTGCGCGCGCGGAGCGAGTCGAAGGAGCGAGTCGGGCTCGAGGCGGACCTCGACGGCGTCCACCGTCACCCACTCATCGAGGCCCACGCGGAGGCCATAGAGGCGGACGGTGTTGAGGTCCACGAGCTGCGCGCGCTCACACGAGAGGGCGAGGCCCGCGCGGCGGCCCGCGCGGTCGAGGGCGTAGCGCGCCGCGCGCGCCACGAGGTGATCGCGGGCGAGGTAGCCCGCCGCCCCGAGCAGGCACACGAGGCCCGAGAGCAGGAGCAGGCGGCGCCGCATCACCCCACCGCGCTCAGAGAGGCTTCCGGACGATGATCTCCACCATCACCCAGCCCTCCTTGGGCTGCGTTGCGGCGGCGCCCTCCGGGAGCGGCGCGTCGCCGCGCGGGCGCACGCGCACGCGCTCCTCGGGCACGCCGAGCGCCACGAGCGCCCGCTTGATCACCTGCCCGCGCGCCTTGCTGCCCTCGCGCGGGTCGGCGCAGCCGTGGCAGGTGGCGTGGACGCGCACCGACACCGCCTCCGCCTTGAGGCGGGCGGCGAGGCGCGCGAGGTAGTCGCTCGAGACCTTGTTCACGAGGGTGTTCTGCTTGGCGCGCGCCCCAAAGACCAAGTCCGGCGCGAGGCCCATCAGCGCCGCCGTCTCCGCGCTCACCGCGTCGGGGCAGCCGTCGGCGTCCTCGAGGCCGTTGCGCGTCTCGGGCTGCTCAGCGCACTTGTCGTCCTCATCAAAGATCCCGTCGCCGTCCTTGTCGCCGTCGGGGCAGCCGTCGTCGTCCTTAAAGCCGTTGCGCGTCTCCGCGGCGTCGGGGCACTTGTCCTCGGCGTCCTTGAGGCCATCTTGGTCGTTGTCGGGGTCGGGGCAGCCGTCGCCGTCCTCAAAGCCGTCCTTGTCCTCGGCCTCGCCCGCGCACTTGTCATCGAGGTTGGAGACGCCGTCCTTGTCGTCATCCACGTCTGGGCAGCCGTCCTCGTCGCGGTCCTCGTCCTTGTCCTCGGCGTCGAGGGGGCACTTGTCGTCAACGTCCTTGACGCCGTCTTTGTCGTTGTCGGGGTCGGGGCAGCCGTCGCCGTCCTCAAACGAGTCGAGGTCCTCGGGCTGCGTCGGGCAGGGGTCCGCGGAGTTCTTGACCCCATCGCCGTCGATGTCGCGCTCGCCGCCGAGCGAGTAGCTGAGCCCCACGGTGCCCGAGAAGTGCTCATAGGGCTCCTGGTAGAGGTTGGCGTCCGCCATCCACATGCCCAGCCCCGCGCGCAGCGCGAGGTCATCGGTGAGGAAGTAGCGCACGCCGAGACTCACGTTGAGGTTGAGCGACACGTCCGTCGAGGCCCCCGCCGCCCGCTGCGCCACGAGCCACCCGGCGCCCACGCCAAAGAAGGGCGTGAAGCGGTGCGGCGACAGATTTATCAGCGCGCTCACGGCGCCCTGCTGGAGCGTCGTGTCCCGAAACGCCCCCTGCGCCCCCAGCGACGTCACCTCATCCGCCGCGCGCACCGCGGTGAAGACCCACGAGTGCTGCACGTCGAGCGAGAGGAGGCGGTTAAGGTTGTAGGCGGCGTGCAGGCCGGCGGTGCTGGCGCTCTCGACGTTGCGCGAGCCCTGCCAGAAACCCCCAAAGGCGCCGAGTTCGACCCCTCCGGGGCGCACCTCCGCGCGGGAGGCGCGCGGGGCGGCGCAGGTGAGCGCGAGGGCAGAGGCGACGAGCGCGCCGGCGCGCAGGGCGCGGGCGGGGCGGGGTGGGTGGCTCACGGGGGACTCCTCTCTCAGGGGGGGCGGGCGCGAGCGCAGAGGATGCGGCAGGGGGGCGCGGGAGTCAAGGGGGCGCGGGCGGGAGCCAGCGCGGCGGCAGGGGGCCGCTGAGGCGCTCAAAGCCGCTCGTGCGCACCACCGCGCCCCCCGCCACCAGCCAGAGCGCCTCCACGCCCTCCAGCCCCTCCGCCACCTCGAGGCCCTCCACGGGGCCGAGCACAAAGAGGCCCGTGGCGAGGGCGTCGGCGAGGGTGGCGTCGCGCGCGAGCACCGTGATCGAGGCCACGCCCTGCGCGGGATAGCCCACGCGGAGGTCGAGGATGTGGTGGTAGCGCGCCCCGTCCACCTCAAAGAAGCGCTCATAGTCGCCGCTCGTGGCCACCGACCACCCGGCGGGCGCCTCGAGCGACGCCCACAGCCCCTCCGCGCGCGGGTGCTGAATCCCCACCACCCACGCCGCGCCGCCGGGGGCGCGCCCCTCCACCTGCAGGTCCCCCCCGCCGTCCACCAAGAAGCCCTCAAAGCCGAGGCGGCGGAGGAGGCGCGCCGCCGAGCCGATCGCGTAGCCCTTACCGATGCCGCCGAGGTCCACCCGCGCCCCCGGCTCAAGGCGCGCCACGCAGCCCTCCGCCTCCGTGGTGCGCGCGCCGAGCTCCGCCCACAGCCCGTGCCCCGCCGGCAGCGCGCTCAGCCAGAGCGGGCGCGGCGGCAGGGCGCCGAGGAGCGCGCCGAGCGCCTCGCCGCGCGGCGAGCGGCCCGGGGGCGGCGCGAGGGCGAGGGGGTCGCGGGGGCGCGCGGCGGGGGTGACGTGCAGGCGCTTCGCCCCCACGAGGGCGAGGCGGCGCCGCACCTCGTCGTGCGCGGGCACGACGCCCGCCTTGAGGTCCCACAGCCCCTTGAGCGCCGCCCAGGTGACGTCAAAGGCGCCGCGCGTGAGCGCCGTGACGCGCTTGGACTCTAAGAGGAGCCAGCACGTCTCCTCGGAGAGCGGCGTGGGGCGCCCCTCGGCGCGGTTGAGGCGCTCGAGCTCCGAGGTGTCGATCCAGGTGCTCAGGCGGCGCTCCACGCGCGTCACCTCCCCGAGGGCGAGCGCCGCCGCCCGCCCCGCCGCCTCGCGCCCCGCCGCGCGGCGCGGCAGGGTGAAGGAGTAGGTGGTGCCCATCGCGCGCGCGTCGAAGCGCTCGAGCGTCACGGGGTCCCCCTCCCCCCCCTCGAGCGCCTGCGCCCCGAGCGCCCCGAGGGGGTCCAGCGCCGCCTCCCTCTCCTCCCCCGCCCCGCCCCGGCAGGCGCAGAGCGCGAGCAGGAGCGCTAGATGGAGCGCCGCAGAGCGCGTCAGCGCGCTGGCGCTCACCCCCCGCGCCTCACTTGAGGAGGCTGGCGAAGGCGCTAAAGGCGCCGCGGCGCGAGAAGTCTGCGCTCTCGGCGCGCTCCTCGGCCTTGTAGCTCTTGAAGGCCACCTCGTCGGCGTGCGAGGTGAGGGCCTTGATGGAGAGGCGGACGCGGCTGCGCTTGGCGTCGACGCTCAGCACCTTGGCCTCCACGTCCTGGTCCACCTTGAACGAGTCGCCGAGGTTGGCGCCGCGCGCCGTGTTGGTCTCGCCGGCGGGGATGAAGCCCGAGTACTGCCCGCCCACGAACACGCCCACGCCCTGCGGCACCACCTCGGTCACCTTGACGGTGATGACGGCGCCCTCGGCGAGCTCAAAGCTGAGGGGCTTGCGGGTCTCGGCGACCTCCGCCGTCATCAGGCGGATGCGGCGGCGGTCAGGGCCGCGCTCACCGCGCTCGCCGCGCTCGCCGCGCTCCGCGCGCTCGCCGCGCACGATCTCCTCCACGACGAGCTCCACCTCCTGGCCCTCCGCG
Organism: Deltaproteobacteria bacterium; assembly: GCA_016874875.1. Lineage (GTDB taxonomy): Bacteria > Myxococcota_A > Bradymonadia > UBA7976 > VGTA01 > VGTA01. The sequence goes on from VGTA01000051.1 coordinate 5,895, forward strand.
AGCTTCTCAGAGGCGTGCTTGATGCGGGTGAGGCTGATGGAGCCCACGTGCAGGAAGCCCTCCACGTCGTCGGCGAGCTGCACAATGGCGCCCGCCTCGATGAGGCGCGTCACGACGCCCTTCACCACGGCGCCCGCCGGGTTGGCGGCCACGTAGACGTCCCAGGGGTCGGGCGTGAGGGCGCGGAGGCTCAGCGAGAGGCGGTTGCGCTCGCCGTCCACGGAGAGCACCTTGACCTCCACCGCCTGCCCCACCTTCACCACATCCGAGGCCTTCTCCACGCGCTTGTGGCTCAGCTCGCTCATGGGCACCAAGCCCTCCACCTTGTCGTCGACCTTGACGAACACGCCGAAGTCCTTGATCTGCGACACCTTACCCGAGAGCACGGCGCCGATCTCAAAGCGCGAGGTGAGCTCCGCGCCGGCGCGGCGGCGCTCCTCCTCGAGGAGGGCGAGGCGGGAGAGGGTGACGCGGGGCGAGCCGTCGTTGTTCTTGCTCACCTCCTTGACGAGGAACTCATACGACTGCCCCACGGCGCGGCGCGAGGGGCGCTCCTGGCGGGCGTCGAACTCGCTGAGGGGGCAGTAGGCGCGGAGGTTGCTCACGCGCACCTCATAGCCGCCGCGGCCGCGGCTGGTGATGCTGGTGATGAGGCCCTGCACCGCCGTCTGCGCCGCCACCGCCGCCTCGAGGGCCGCCACCACCGTCGCCTCGTCCACGAACTTGCGGCTCAGCTCAACGCCGTTGTGCACGCTCAGCACCTTGGCCTCGATGGTGTCGCCGAGCTTGGCGGGCGCGTCAGAGGCGCTGAACTCGGACATGTCGATGCGCGCGCCGCCGAGGCCATGGAGGCTCACAAAGACCAGCGAGCCCACGATGTTGTCGATGGTGCCCGTGACGAGGGTGCCCACGGCGGGGTTGGCGGCCTTCTCGGTGGGGGTCTCGTGTGTAAGGTTCTGAGAGTCCATTGCGATCGCTCCTCGCCGTTGGCTTGGCGTCTGTCGGGGTGTGTGCGGGCTCAAGGCCCCCGCGGCGCCCCTCTCGGCGACGGATCGCTGTCTTGAGCGAATCGCGGAATCTGCGGAGAGGGCGGGGGGCGAAGCGACGGCATCTTAGTCACGAGGCACCACAAAAGCAAGCGCCGCGAGCGCGGCGCGCTTGATTCTTGAGCATCTTACGAGTAGGCGCCCCCACACGAGCGCAGAGCAGGGCAGAGCAGAGACATGAACGACCTCAAGCGACCCGAGCGCCCCCCTGTGCGGGTGAGCGCAGTGCAGTTCCGCGGACGGCGGGACAGCGTCGAGGAGCGGCGCGCCGCCCTCGTCACCCACGTGCGGCGCGCCCTCGAGGGGGGCGCGCGCCTCGTGGTCGCGCCGGAGCTGTGCTGCACGGGCTACATCTTTCGAGACGACGGCGACGCGCGCTACTACGCCGAGGGCGCCGCGGGCCCGCTCGCCGCCGCCCTCGCCCCCCTCGCCGCCGCCCACGGCGCTTGGGTGGTGGCGGGGGTCATCGAGGGGGCGCGCGACGGCGGCCCCCTCTACAACAGCGCTCTGCTCGCCGCCCCCAGCGGCGAGGTGAGTTTTTACCGCAAGCGCCTGCTCTACGACGAGGACACGCGCTGGGCGCGCGCCGGCGAGCGCCCCGACGGGCTCGACCCCTATCCGCTCTTTGCGGTGGACGGGCGCCGCGCCACCGTGGGCATCTGCATGGACCTCAACGACGAGCGCTTTGTGTCGTTCTGCCGGCGGCAGCGCGTGGAGCTGATCGCGTTCCCCACCAACTGGGTGAACGAGGGGCTCTCGGTCGCCGACTACTGGGCCTGGCGCCTCGCGGGGTGCGCCGCCACGCTCGTCGCCGCCAACTCCTTTGGGGTTGAGCGGCAGTGGGGGCGCGCGGTGAGCTTTAGCGGCCACAGCGCCATCCTCAACGCCTCCTCCCTCGACCTGCTCGCCCTCGCCCCTCGGCGCGGCGACGGGCTCCTGACGGCGGACGTGCGCTGAGCTAGCGCTGCCCTAGTCCGCCCCCGACAAGAGCACCGTCAGCCCCTGCGAGAGCACCGCGCGCTTCATGGGCGCCTCCTCCGGCAGCGACAGGCGCGCCGGGCCGCTCTCCATAAAGCGCTCCATGGCGCGCATCGCCGCCTCATCAAAGAACCCATTGCCGCTCTTGGTCACCCAGCGCGGCGTCCCCACCACCTTGCCCTTGGCGTTGAGCTTGATGTAGATGTGCGCGGTGAGGCGCTCGAGGTCGCGCTTGGAGATGGTGGCGGGGGGGGTGAACTGGCGCTGGATGAGCGCGCTGACGCGGCTCACGTAGAGGCTCATCTCGCGGTCCCCCTGCCACTGCGTGGAGGTGCCCTCCGCGTGCCCGCGCGCGTCCCCGCGCCGGGGGCCGCGGTCGGCGCGGGGGTCGTCCTTGCTTGGACCAAACAGCGAGTCGAGCGTCACCTTGGGCTTCTTGAGGTCGGGCTTCTTGGGCTCTGGCTTCTTGGGCTCTGGGCGCTTGGGCTCTGGGGTGGGCTCGGGCTTCTTGGGCTCCGGGGGCTTGGGCTCGGGCTTCTTGGGCTCCGGCGTCACCTCGCGCGAGAGACTCACCGCGTCCGCGCTCGGCGGCGGCGGGGGGGGCGGCGCCACGATGCGCGGCACCGCCTGCGGCGGCGGCGGCTCGCCGAGCGCCGTGAGCGCCACCCACTCCACCGCCTCGCTGGGCGGCGGCGCCTCCTCGAGGCCGAGCAGCGAGCCCCCAAAGAGGACCCAGCACGCCAGCGCGTTGCCGAGCAGGCTCACGCCGACACCCGAGAGGCGCGCGCCGGCGGAGGGGCGGTCGAGGGCGGCGGCGACGCCGTAGCGCCCGCCCGCCCGCCCGCCCGCCCACCCCCGCGCCGCCCCCCCCGCCGAATCAGGAGGCGCGCTCACGGCTTGGGGGCCTCAGGCGGGTTGGTCACCATGCCCACCTTGGTGAAGCCGGCGCCCTTGACGCGCGCCATCACGTCCACCACGAAGCCATACGGCAGGCTGCGGTCGGCGAGGAAGTAGAGCGGCTGCCCCGGCTCGAGGCGCTGATTCTTCTCAAGGCGCGGGACGAGCGCGTCGAGGCAGGCGCCCTGCTGGGGCGGCGCGGCGGGCGGGCACTGCGCGAGCGTCGAGGGGCCCTCGCCGAGGTCGAGCATCACGCTAAAATCGGGACTCAGGTACACCACCGCCTTGAGGTCCCCGCGCTGCACCGGCTTGGCGTCGGTGGACGGCAGGTCCACCTCCACCTTCCGCTGCGCCACCTCCTCGGTGATGATCGGGGTCGCCACCATAAAGACCACCAAGAGCACCAGCATCACGTCCACGAGGGGCGTGATGTTGATCTCGCCGATCGCCTCGTCGCCCCCCTCTCCTTTAAAGGCCATCTCTGCGTCTCCCGCGCCCCTCAGTCGAGGTTGCGCTTGATCAAGTTGAGCAGGTCGCTGCTAAAGGTCTCCATGTCGGACGAGAGGACCCTGATCTTGCTCATAAAGAGGTTGTAGCCAAAGACGGCCGGGATCGCGGCGAACAGGCCCACGGCGGTGGCGATGAGCGCCTCGGCGATGGGCGGCGCCACCGTGGCGAGGGAGGCGTTGCCCTCCTGCGCGATGCTGAGGAAGGCGTCCATGATGCCCCACACGGTGCCAAAGAGCCCAATAAAGGGCGCGAGGCTGGCGATGGTGGCGAGGTAGGGCGTGGTCTCAAGGAGGCGGACTCGCTGGGCGCCCTGCTCGCGGGTGAGGGCGCGCGCGATGAGGTCGAGGTCGCCGGCGTCGCGCGTGTCGCGCTCGCGCCGGCGCTGCTTGACGCGGTCGAGCTCGATGGTGGCCTTGTTGAAGCACTGCGCCACGGGGCTCATCTGAAACTCGGGGAGGCGCTCGCGCACCTTGCTGATCTGGTCCGCCTCCCAGAAGGCCGTGAGGAAGGCGCGCGTGTGCGCCTCGGCGGCGTTCAGCTGACGGAGCTTCATGATGATGACGTACCCCCCGTAGCACGACATGAAGATCAGCAGGGTGAGCACGAGCTTCACCACCCACCCCGCCTCCTTGAGCAGGCTCATGATGCTCAGGTCGGTCTGTGGGGTGAGGGTGACGAGGTAGACGAGGGACTCTTCCATAGGACTCTTGTGTTCGTTCTGAGGTCTGCGGGGGAGCGGAGGGCGCCGCGGGGGGCGGAGAGCGCCGCTAGAGGCGCGTGAGGTAGCCGTGCTCGAGGAGGTGCAGGAGCGCCTGGATGCCCTCGCGCTCGCCCTGCGGGTGGAAATCCACCGCCGCGCGCAGGGTGTGGCTGTTCATGCACATCTGAAAGAGGTTGAGGAGGTCAGGCGAAAGCGCGGCGAGGGGGGCGTTGAGGGGGGTGGGCACCGCCAGGCGCGAGTCGAGGGGCGGCAGCTTGGCCCGCAGCGCCTTGAGCTCCGCGCAGCTGTGGCGGATTCGCTCCATCAGACTCCGGCTGTCCTCGTTGAGCTCCCCCTCAAAGGAGGGGAGGGCGTTGAGACTCTTGACCTTAAAGCGCCCCTGCGCCCACCCGCACACCCGCGTGAGGCTCTGGTGGGGGTGGAGCGGGTGATCGGAGAAGTGCCCGGGGTCCTCAAAGGACGCGAAGTAGATGTGCCCACCCCTAAAGTAGACGCTGCCCTCGCGGTCATCGGGGTCAGAGACGGCGAGCACGCCGTCATGGCGCCGCTCCACCAAGCGCTCCACGAGGGAGAGCACGTCGGGGGCGTCCACGGAGGGGAAGGCGCCCGCCTCGGGCTTGGGGCGCGGCGCCTGCCGCCCGAGGGCGTTCACGCCGGCCCCGCTCCCCACGCCGCCCCCCTGCGTCATCCCTTGCGTCATCCCCTGCGTTATCCCCTGCGTCATCCCCTGCGCCCCCATGGGCGCGGCGGGGGCGTAGGGCTGCGCGGGGGGCTGCTGGTAGGGGGGGCGCTGCGGGCTGGGGGCGTAGGGGGGGGTCTGCGCGGCGGGCGGCGGGGCGG
>VGTA01000052.1 GCA_016874875.1 Deltaproteobacteria bacterium
GCCTGCGAAACGGGCGAGCGACTGCCAGAAGATGATGCTCAGCACGGTGTCCTCCTTCCGCCTTGGGGGCTCTTGAATAGCGCGCGCGCGCCGCCCGCGCAAGGCGTCGCCGCGCCCCGCCCCCGCTCCGCCCCCGCCCCGCTCCTTGTGCCGCGCGGGCGATCGGCGTACGCTGAACGCCCCGCGGCCCCTTTGGCGCCGCCCTCTCCCCCAAGGAGCTCCACACCCATGCGCATCACCTGCATCGGCGGCGGGCCGGCCGGCCTCTACTTTGCCCTCCTGATGAAGAAGCGAGACCCCGCCCACCAGGTGCGCGTGATCGAGCGCAACAAGCCCGGCGACACCTTTGGCTGGGGCGTGGTCTTCTCCGACCAGACCCTCGGCGCGCTCCGCGAGGCGGACGCGGAGACCGCGGATGAGATTCTCACGTCCTTTAACCACTGGGACGACATCGAGGTGCGCTTTGAGGGCGCCGTGGTGCGCTCGGGGGGGCACGGGTTCTGCGGCATCGGGCGCAAGAAGCTCCTGCAGATCCTGCAGCGCCGCTGCGAGGTGCTCGGCGTGGAGCTCATCTACGAGGTGGACATGCCGAGCGACGAGCAGATCGAGGCGGACCTCATCATCGCCTGCGATGGCCTCCACAGCCGCGTCCGCGCCAAGTACGCCCACGCTTACAAGCCCGACATCGACACCCGCCGATGCCGTTTCGTGTGGCTAGGCACCACCCGCCTCTTTGACGCCTTCACGTTTGATTTCCAGCGCACGCCCTGGGGCTGGTTTCAGGCGCACGCCTATAAGTTCGACGAGACGCACAGCACCTTCATCGTGGAGACGCCCGACGAGGTGTGGCGCGCCGCCGGCCTCGAGCAGATGACCAAGGAGGAGAGCCTCTCCTTCTGCGAGCGCCTGTTCGCCGACGTGCTGCAGGGGCACCCGCTCATCTCCAACAGCGCCCACCTGCGCGGCTCCTCGCAGTGGATTCGCTTCCCGCGCGTGATCTGCGAGACGTGGGTCCACACCCGCGACGACGGCACCCCCATCGTGCTCATGGGCGACGCGGCGCACACGGCGCACTTCTCCATCGGGTCGGGCACGAAGCTGGCCCTCGAGGACGCCATCGCGCTCGCGCGTCACGTGGACGCAGCGCAGCAGGCGGGGGGCGCGGGCGACCTGCGCGGCGCCCTGCGCGCCTACCAGGAGGCGCGGGCGGTGGAGGTGCTGCGCATCCAGAACGCCGCCCGCAACAGCACCGAGTGGTTTGAGGAGGTGGCGCGCCACGCGCAGCTCCCCCCCGCGCAGCTCGCCTACTCCCTGCTCACCCGCTCGCAGCGCATCTCCCACGAGAACCTGCGCCTGCGCGACCGCGGCTACGTGGCGGGCTTTGAGTCGTGGTTCGCGGCGCGCGCGGGGCTGCCGGCGGCGCCGGTGCCGCCCATGTTTACGCCGTTTCGGGCGCGCGACCTCACCCTCCACAACCGCGTCGTGGTGCCGCCCATGGCGCAGTACTCGGCGGTGGAGGGCGTGGTGGGCGACTACCACCTCGCCCACCTCGGCGCGCGCGCGCAGGGCGGCGCCGCGCTGGTGTTCGCGGAGATGACGGCGGCGAGCGCCGACGGGCGCATCACCCCCGGCTGCCCCGGCCTCTACACCGACGAGCAGGAGCGCGCTTGGGCGCGGGTGGTGGGCTACATCCACGCGCACACCCCCGCCAAGGTGGCGATGCAGCTCGGGCACGCGGGGGCGAAGGGCGCCACGCGCCGCGCCTGGGACGGGATCGATCAGCCGCTGCGCGCGCCCCTAGAGGGCCCGGCGGGCGACGAGGCGCCGTGGCCGCTCATCTCGGCGTCTCCGCAGCGCTACCTGCCCGTGAGCCAAGAGGCGCGCGAGGCGAGCCGCGCCGACATGGACCGCGTGCGCGACGAGCTGGTGGCGGCGACGCGGCGGGCGGCGGCGGCGGGCTTTGACTGGCTCGAGCTCCACTGCGCGCACGGCTACCTGCTGTCGAGCTTCATCTCCCCCCTCACCAACCGCCGCGGCGACGAGCATGGCGGCGACCTCGCCGGGCGCGTCCGCTACCCCGTGGAGGTCTTGAGGGCGATGCGCGCGGCGTGGCCCGCGGCGCGCCCGATGTCGGTGCGGATCTCGGCGCACGACTGGGTGGCGGGGGGGCTGACGCCGCTCGAGGCGGTGGAGGTGGCGCGCGCCTTCCGCGACGCCGGCGCGGACGTGATTCATGTGTCGAGCGGGCAGGTGAGCCAGGCCGAGCGCCCCGTCTACGGGCGCATGTGGCAGACCCCCTTCTCGGAGCTCATCCGCAACACCCTCGGCGTCCCCACCATCGCCGTGGGCGCCATCAGCGAGGCTGACCACGTCAACAGCATCATCGCCGCTGGGCGCGCCGACCTCTGCGCCGTGGGGCGCCCGCACCTCGCCCACCCCGCGTGGACGCTCCACGAGGCGGCGCGCATCGGCTACACCCGCGGGCCGGGGCTCGCGTGGCCCCGGCAGTACGCGGCGGCCAAGGGGCAGCTCGAGCGCGAGCTCGAGCGCGCGCGCGGCGCAGAAGGGGCGCCGTGAGCGGCGCGCTCGGCGACCTGCGGGGCGAGCGCGCGCTCATCACGGGGGGCGGCAGCGGCGTCGGACTCGCCGTCGCCGCCCGCCTGCTCGACGCCGGCGCGCGACTCACCCTCGTGGGGCGCAGCCCCGAGCGCCTCGCCGCCGCCGCCCGCCACCTCGCCGCGCGCGGCGCGGGCGCCCCGCTTGACCTCGACGGCCGCCTGCGCCTCGCCCCCTGTGACGTGGGCGACGAGGGGCAGGTGGCGCGCGCCTTTGAGGAGGCGGCGCGCGCCTTTGGGCCCGTGAGCGTCCTCGTCAACAATGCCGGCGCCGTGGAGACCGCCCCCCTCGCCAAGACCTCGCTAGAGAGCTTTGAGGGCGCCCTGCGCGTGAATCTCACCGGCGCCTTCCTGTGCGCCCGCGCCGCCCTCCCCGCCATGCTCGCCGCCCGCCGCGGGCGCATCATCAACGTGGCGAGCACCGCCGCCCTCAAGGGCTACGCCTACTGCGCCGCCTACTGCGCCGCCAAGCACGGGCTGCTGGGGCTCACCCGCGCCCTCGCCCTCGAGGTGGCCGCCAAGGGCGTCACCGTCAACGCCCTCTGCCCCGGCTACACGGACACGGAGCTCGTGGCGCGGGCGGTGGAGAACATCGTGGCCAAGACGGGGCGCACCGCCGAGCAGGCGCGCGCCGAGCTCGCCTCGTCCAACCCGCAGGGGCGGCTCATCGACCCCGACGAGGTGGCGCTGCAGGCGCTCTGGCTGGCGTCGCCGGCGGCGGCGTCCATCAACGGGCAGGTGATCGTCATCGACGGCGGCGAGCTCGCCGGGTAGCGCGCCCCCTCCCTCCACACTCACGCCCCCCCTCGCCCAAGGACCAAGGACCCCCCGCCCATGCCCCGCCCCCTCAGCCCGCACCTCACCGGCGGCAACCAGCTCGACCTCAGCGCCTACGCCCCCGCGCACTTCCTGTGGGAGCAGCGCGGCGCCGTGGGGCTCGTCACCCTCAACCGCCCTGAGCGCAAGAACCCCCTCACCTTTGAATCGTACGCCGAGCTCCGCGACCTCTTCGGCGACCTCGTGTGCGCGCGCGAAGTGAAGGTGATCGTCCTGCGCGGCGCCGGCGAGAGCTTCTGCTCAGGGGGGGACGTCCACGAGATCATCGGCCCCCTCACAGAGATGTCGATGCCCGACCTCCTCACCTTCACCCGCATGACGGGGGACCTCGTGAAGGCCATGCGCGCCTGCCCGCAGCCCATCATCGCCGCCATCGACGGCGTGTGCGCGGGGGCGGGGGCGATCTTGGCGATGGCCTCCGACCTCCGCGTGGCCACCGAGCGCGCCAAGGTGTCGTTCTTGTTCACCCGCGTGGGCCTCGCCGGCGCCGACATGGGCGCCTGCGCGATCCTGCCGCGCCTCATCGGGCACGGGCGCGCCAGCGAGCTGCTCTACACGGGGCGCGCCCTCGGCGGCGAGGAGGGGCTGCGCTGGGGCTTCCACAGCCGCCTCTCCTCCCCCGAGGCGCTGCTCGACGAGGCGCTCTCCCTCGCCCGCGACCTCGCCAGCGGCCCCACCTTCGCCCACGCCATGACCAAGAAGATGCTCCACCAGGAGTGGAGCATGGGCGTGGACGAGGCGATCGAGTCGGAGGCGCAGGCGCAGGCGATCTGCATGATGACTCAGGATTTCCACCGCGCCTACCACGCCTTCGTGGCCAAGCGGCGCCCCGCGTTTGAGGGGGACTAGCCGGATGAGCGCCCCGCACGCCCCGCACGCCCCCGCCCGCCCCTACGCCGGCGACCCCGCCGCCCTCGCGCACCTCGAGTGGCCCTTCTTTGAGGAGCGCCACCGCGCCCTCGCCCGCGACCTCGAGGCGTGGTGCGCCGCCCACCTCTCGGCGCCCCCCCACGACGAGTCGCGCCACGCCACCGACGCCGAGTGCCGTCGCCTCGTGCGCCTGCTCGGGGAGGGCGGCTGGCTCCGCTACACGGTGGCGGGCGTCGACGTGGGCGGCGTGGCCAACGACCTCGACACCCGCGCCCTCTGCCTGCTCCGGGAGTCCCTCGCGCGCTACCACGGGCTCGCCGATTTCGCGTTCGCCCTGCAGGGGCTCGGCTCGGGGGCGATCTCGCTGGCGGGCACCCCCGCGCAGCGCGCCGCCTACCTCCCGCGCGTGGCGTCGGGGGAGGCCATCGCCGCCTTCGCCCTCTCCGAGCCTGAGGCGGGCTCCGACGTGGCGGCCGCGCGCTGCGCCGCGCGCCTCGAGGGGAGCGCGGAGGGCGGCGAGTACGTGCTCGACGGCGAAAAGACGTGGATCTCCAACGGCGGCATCGCCGACTTCTATGTGCTGTTCGCCCGCACGGGCGAGGCGCCCGGCGCGCGCGGCCTCAGCGCCTTCATCGTGGACGCCGACGCCCCCGGCCTCGAGGTGGCGGAGCGAATCGACGTGGTGGCGCCGCATCCCCTCGCGCGCCTGCGCCTCAGCGGCTGCCGCGTCCCCGCCGCGCGGCGGCTCGGCGCCCCGGGGGAGGGCTTTAAGGTGGCCATGCGCACCCTCGACGTGTTCCGCACCTCCGTGGCGGCCGCCGCCCTCGGCTTTGGGCGCCGCGCGCTCTCGGAGGGCTTGCGGCGCGCCCTCGGGCGTGAGATGTTTGGCAAGCACCTCGCGGACTTACCCCTCGCGCAGGCGAAGCTCGCCGACATGGCCTGCGACGTGGACTCCTCAGCGCTGCTCGTCTATCGCGCCGCCTGGCGCCGCGACCAGGGTCACAGCGTGACGCGCGAGGCGGCCATGGCCAAGCTCGTCGCCACCGAGGCGGCGCAGCGGGCGGTGGACGCCGCCGTGCAGCTCCACGGCGGCCTCGGCGTGCGGCGCGGGGAGGTGGTGGAGTCCCTCTACCGCGAGGTCCGCGCCCTCCGGATCTACGAGGGCGCCAGCGAGGTGCAGCAGCTCATCATCGCGCGCGAGCTGATCAAATCGGCGCCCCCCGCCCCCCCTCTCGCCCCCTAACCTCGCCCAAGAGGAGCCCCCCATGCCGCTGCACCCGAGCGCCCACGTCAGCACCTTCTGCCGCGACGCCCTCCCCCCCCCCGCGCTGTGGCCCGACCTCCTCTTGGACGCCGAGGGGGGCGCCGAGGGGGGCGCCGAGGGGGTGGACCTCAGCTTCCCGCCGCAGCTCAACTGCGTGGAGGAGCTGCTCGACGCGTGGGTGGCGCGCGGGGAGGGCGACCGCCTCTGCGTGCAGGGGCTCGCCCACGGCGCCGAGGTGCGCTGGACCTACGCCGACCTCAGCGCCGAGGTGAGCCGCCTCGCCCACGCCCTCGTGGACGACCTCGGCGTGCGCCCCGGGGAGCGCGTGCTCCTCCGCGGCGCCAACACCCCCGCCCTCGCCGCCTGCTGGCTCGCGGTGGTCAAGGCGGGGGCGGTGGCGGTGGCCACCATGCCGCTCCTGCGCGCCAAGGAGCTCGGGCAGGTCATCCGCAAGGCTGAGGTCCGCTATGCCCTCTGCGACGCGCGCCTCCTCGACGAGCTCGCCCTCGCGCGCCCGGAGTGCCCCACCCTCGTGAGCGTGGCCACCTTCCTCACGCCCCCCGACGCGCCCCTGCTCGACCTCGACGCCCTCGCCGCGCCCAAGCCCGCGCGCTTTGAGGCGGTCAAGACCTCCTCCGACGACGTGTGCCTCATCGCCTTCACCTCCGGCACCACAGGGCTGCCCAAGGGGACGATGCACTTCCACCGAGACGTGCTCGCCGTCTGCCGCTGCTGGCCCCCCGAGTGCCTGCAGGCCACCGCCGACGACGTCTTTATCGGCAGCCCCCCCCTCGCCTTCACCTTTGGACTCGGCGGGCTGCTGCTGTTCCCCTTGAGCGTGGGCGCCTCCACGGTGCTCCTTGAGCGCGCCAGCCCCGACGCGCTCCTGCCGGCGGCGGCGCGCTACGGGGCCACGGTGCTGTTCACCGCCCCCACCTCCTATCGCCAGATGGCCCCCAAGGCCGCCGAGCACGACCTGCGCGCCCTGCGCCGCTGCGTGAGCGCCGGCGAGGCGCTCCCCGCCGCCACCCGCGCCCTGTGGCGCGAGCGCACGGGCGTGGAGCTCATCGACGGGATCGGCTCCACGGAGCTGCTCCATATCTTTATCTCCCACTCCGTCCACGACGCCCGCCCCGGCGCCACGGGGCGCCCGGTGCGCGGCTATGAGGCGCGCGTGGTGGACGAGGAGGGCAACCCCCTCCCCCCCGGCGTGGTGGGGCGCCTCGCGGTGCGCGGCCCCACGGGCTGCCGCTACCTCGCCGATGAGCGCCAGCGCGCCTACGTGCAGGGAGGTTGGAATCTCACCGGCGACGCCTACCTCATGGACGAGGACGGCTACTTCTTTTACCAGGCGCGCACCGACGACATGATCATCTCGGGCGGCTACAACATCGCCGGCCCCGAGGTGGAGGACGCGCTGCTCGCGCATGAGGCGGTGGCGGAGTGCGGCGTGATCGGCGTCCCCGACGAGGAGCGCGGGCAGGTGGTCAAGGCGTTCGTGGTGCCCCGCCCGGGCTTCGCGCCCACCCCCGCGCTCGCCCGCGCCCTGCAGGATTTCGTCAAGGCCACCGTCGCCCCCTACAAGTACCCCCGCGCGCTGGAGTTCTGCGAGCGCCTGCCGCGCACCGAGACGGGCAAGCTGCAGCGCTTTAAGCTGCGTGACCTGTGAGCCCCGCCCCCGACGCGCAGAGGTGCGCCCCATGAGCAAGACCCCCCTGCAGCCCCCCTCCTGGGCGCCCCCCCGCGGCTACGCCAACGGCGTGTGCGTGGCGGTGGGCGGCGCGCGCCACGTGTTCGTGGCTGGCCAGATCGGCTGGAACGCGCGCGCCGAGTTCGAGAGCGACGACCTCATCGCGCAGGCGCGCCAGGCCCTGCTCAACGTCCGCGCCGTGCTCGCAGAGGCGGGGGCGGGCCCCGAGCACATCTGCCGCATGACCTGGTATGTGGTGAGCCGCGCCGAGTACCTCGCCCGCGGGCGCGAGCTCGGCGCCGTGTACCGCGAGGTGCTCGGGCGCGAGTACGGGGTGGCGATGAGCGCGGTGCAGGTGGTGGCGCTCATGGAGGAGCGCGCCAAGGTGGAGGTGGAGGTGACGGCGGTGGTGGGGTGAGGCGCGGGGGCGGCGCGGGCGGCGAGCGGGCGCGAATGGGTCTTGCGCTGACGCTCCGCGGAGCATAGGGTTTTTGAGGAGCGGGTATTCAACCACCTGAGCGCCCACCCCACGCCGCCCAGCCCCCTCCCCCCACAGGAGTCGCCCATGCGCAGCGCCCCCCTCCTCGCCGTCCCCCTCCTCGCCGCCCCCCTCCTCGCCGCCCTCGCCCTAGGGGCCTGCGCCGACCCCGACGTCGACCTCGGCGGCGTGAGCGACCCGAGCGACACCGACAAGAGCGCGCTGTGGGGAGGGGAGACCGGCGAGGGCGGCGCGCTGGAGTGGTGGGGGGCGAGCGCGGGGCAGGGGGCGGCGGGGGGGGAGGAGCGCGCGGAGGCCGCGCTCCCCGAGGTGCGCTTTGGCGCCGTCTGCGCCCCGGGCTGCCTGTGGTCCGCCTACGCCGTCACCTCCGGGGCGCAGCAGGCGGAGGCCACCTGCGAGGGCTTCCTGTGCGCCTGCGTGGTGTCGGGGGACGCGAGCGCGCGCGTGGTGTCGGGGGACGCGAGCGCGCGCTGCGAGCCCAACGCCCCCGCCCCGGAGGGCGGCGCGGAGGGCGGCGCGGGGCCGAGCCCGACCCCCGCCCCCGCCCCAACCGACTACAACGTCGACCTCGGGCGCCGCCTCGCCGACGCCGCCTACCGCCAGGCGAGTCGCCGCAACACCGTGGGCTACTGCTACAGCGCCGTCGCCGACGCCGTGGAGTCCGTGGTGGGCGTCTTCCTCTACGGCGCGAGCGCCTATATGGCGGCGGACCAGTTCGCCCGCCACCCCCGCTTCCGCGAGGAGCGCGTCAGCGACCTGCGCGCCCTCCCCGCCGGCGCGGTGGTGGTGTGGGGGCGGGGCACGTCGGCGCACGGGCACATCTCGGTGGCGCTCGGCGACGGGCGCGAGGCCTCAGACCACATCGCCCCGCAGATGCTCTGGCACTACGGGGGCGCCCCGGCGCGGGTGTTCTCGCCGCGCTGAGGAGGCGGGGCGCGGGGGCGGGGCGCGGGGCGCGGGGGCTAGGCGCGGAGGTCGGGGAGCCCCAGCTCGTCGCGCAGCTCGTGGTACGCGCGGTCCATGGCGCCGTGTATCTCCGCGATGCGCGCGTTGAGCTCCTCGGGGCGCCAGTCGCGCGTCTCCACGGGCGGCAGGAAGCGCACCTTGATGGCGCCAGGCCTGGGCACGAGGGCGCCCTTGGGCATCGCCTCGCTCAGCCCCGCGAACACGATAGGGTAGATGGGCAGCCGCGCGCGCAGGGCGAGGTGGAAGGCGCCCTTCTTAAAGGGGCCCATGCGCCCGTCGAGGCTGCGCGTGCCCTCCGGCGCCATCATCACCGTCCGCCCCCGCGCCACCATGTCCGCCGCCGCCTCGTCGAGCGTCTTGAGCGCCGACTCGTGATTCTTGCGGTCGATGTAGTAGAGCCGCAGCGACCACCAGCCCACGTTGAAGGGGAACACCCACCGCAGCTCGCGCTTCCCCACGCAGCTAAAGGCGTCGGGGCAGATCGCCGACGCCACCACCACGTCGAGGGTGCTGAGGTGGTTGACGATGAACACGCGCGGGACGCGGGCGGCGAAGGGGCGCGCCCCCTGCACCTCCATCGTGAGACCGAGCAGGCGCAGCGACACGCGCCCCCACCAGCGCAGGAGGGGCCCCGACACGCGGTCGCTGTAGCGGCGCAGCGTCACCACCGAGAAGAGGGCGAGCCCCACCATCGCCAAGATGAAGAGCTTAAAGACCAAGACCGTGCGGACGAGGCGGGAGGCGCGCGAGAGGAGCTCCATCTTCAGGGCGCCTCTAAGACCACGGCGATGCCCTGCCCGCCGCCGATGCACGCGGCGCCGAGGGCGTAGCGCCCGCCGCGCTCCTTGAGGGCGTAGGCGAGGTGCGCCGAGATGCGCGCCCCGCTCGCCCCCAGCGGGTGCCCGAGGGCGATGGCGCCGCCGTCCACGTTGGTCTTGGCGCGGTCGAGCCCGAGGGCGCGCTCCACGGCGATGTACTGCGGCGCGAAGGCCTCGTTGACCTCCACGAGGTCCATCTGCGCGAGGGAGAGCCCCGCGCGCTCAAGGGCGCGGCGCGCGGCGGGGACAGGGCCGATGCCCATCACCTTGGGGTCGCAGCCCACCGCCGCCCACGACACGAGCCGCGCGAGGGGGGCGAGCCCGCGCTCCTCGGCGTAGGCGCGCGTGGTGATCACCAGCGCCGCCGCCCCGTCGCAGATGCCGCTGGCGTTCCCCGCCGTCACCACCCCGTCGGGCTTAAACGAGGGGCGGAGCTTAGCGAGGGCGGCGAGGTCAGCGGCGCGGGGGTGCTCGTCGCGGGCGACGCGCTCCACGCCCCTGCGCCCCTTCACCTCCACCGCCGCCAGCTCCGCCTCAAACGCCCCGCGCCCCTGCGCCGCCGCCCAGCGCTCCTGGCTGAGCAGCGCGTAGGCGTCGCACTCCTCGCGGCTCACCGCGTAGTCCACGGCCAGGCGCTCCGCCGTGAGCCCCATCGGGTCGCCGGTGAAGGAGTCCGTGAGGCAGGACCAGAGGCTGTCCTCGAGCTGCGGGGGGCGCCCAAAGGCGGCGCCCTCGCGGAGTCCGCGCGCCACGTGGGGCGCTTGGCTCATGGACTCGGCGCCGCCCACGAGCGCCACGCGCGCCTCGCCCATGAGCAGCTCCTTGGCGCCCCACACGAGCGCCTCAAAGCCTGAGCCGCAGAGGCGGTTCACCGTCACCGCCGGCGTGGGCACCGGGGCGCCGGCGCGGAGGCCCACGTGGCGGGCGAGGTAGATGGCGTCGGCGGAGGTCTGCAGCACGTTGCCAAAGACCACGCAGCCCACGTCCTCGGCGGGCGTGCCGCTCTGCGCGAGGGCGGCGCGCGAGGCCTCCACGGCGAGGTCGGTGGCGGTGAGGGATTTGAGCGCGCCGTTAAAGGCGCCAAAGGGGGTGCGCTTGGCGCCGACGATCACGATGTCTTGTGATGTGGTCATGTGAGGGCTCCTGTGAGGGGGTTAGACAGCCACGCTCAAGTCGCGCAGCACGTCGTTGAGCGACGTCTTGAGGTCGGTGGAGGCGCCGCGCTCACCAATAATCAGCGCGCAGGGGAGGTGGTAGGTGCCGGCGGGGAACGCCTTGGGGCGCGAGGCGGGCACCACCACCGCGCGGGGGGGCACCGCG
>VGTA01000053.1 GCA_016874875.1 Deltaproteobacteria bacterium
GGGCGCGGCGGCGGCGGCGTCAGCGGGCGCGGCGGCGGCGGCGTCAGCGGGCGCGGCGGCGGCGGCGTCAGCGGGCGCGCTGGTGGGGGCGGCGGCGGGCGCGGCGGCGGGCGCGGCGGCGGCGGGCGCCTCGGCGGGGGTGTCAGCGGGGGCGTCAGCGGCGGGCGCGGCGAGCGCGGGCGCGGCGGGCGCGGGCGCGGCGGGCGCGGCGGTGGCGGGCGCGGCGCGGCGGATGACGCGCACGCCCTTGGGGAGCGTGGCGGCGGGCTTGGTCTCGGCGGCGGGCGCCTCGGCGGCGGGCGCGGGCTGGGCGCCGGCGTCGCCCGCGGGGCGCCCCGCGCCGAGCGTCAAGAGCGCTGCGCAGAGCGCGCCCTCCCAGCCCCGCGCGCCCCCTCGCCGCGGGGGCATGATTCCTCTAGATGTTCGCATTCCGAGTCTCCATGTGCTTCCTGTGCCTCGATCGCGCCCTGCGCGGCGCGGCGCGCGGGCGGGGTCACTCTAACGCAGCGCGCCGCCGGACGCCACACCCGCGATCAGGTCCGCGCTCAGGTCCGCGCTCAGGCCCGCGCTCATGACCGCAGGCGCCGCATGGAGCGCGCCGCCAGCGCCTCGGCGAACAGGGGCGCCGAGGGGAGGAGCTCGAGCCCCGCCGCCCCGGCGGCGCCCAGGGCGCGCGCGCGGGGGTGGCTGTCGGTGGCGATGACGCCGCGCAGGAGCCCCGAGTCGCGGAGGCGCTCCCAGGCGCCCTCCGGGAGCACCCCGTGCGAGCAGGCCGCCCACACCTCGCGCGCGCCCCCGTCGAGGTAGGCGCGCGCCGCCTGCAGGAGCGAGCCGCCGGTGCGAATCATGTCGTCGTAGATCACCACCGCGCGCCCCGCCACCTGCGCGTTCATGGCCACCACCTCCGTCTCGGCGCCGCTGAGGCGGCGCTTGACGATGAGGGCGGCCTCCACCCCGAGCTCGTTGGCGAGGCGCTCCACCCACTTGGCCCGCCCCGCGTCGGTGCTCCCGAGGACAAAGTCGCCGCCGTGGATCTGCCGGAGGCGGCTCCGCAGCAGGGGGAGGGCGCTGAGGTGCTCGGTGATGACGTCGCCCTCAAAGTAGTGGGGGAGGCCCTCGCTGTGGAGGTCGAGCAGGTAGAAGTGGTTGCCCCCCTCGGCGTGGGGGATGGCAGAGAGCAGGCGCGCGCGCGTCTTGGCCGTCACTACCTCGCCGGGGTGCACGGCGCGCTCCATGGTGGAGTACCCAAAGTAGGGCACGCAGACGTCGAGCCGCCGGGCGCCGTACTTCACGCAGGCGCAGGCGAGGTCGTAGAGCGTGAGCGTGTCCACGTCGCTCCCCGTGCCCCCCACGAGCACCACGGCGCGCTCGTGGGTCTGGCTGAGGATGCGCTGGTAGCGCTCGCCGTCGGGGAACTCCCGCCGCTCCACGCGCCCCACCTCCACGATCACGCCGTAGGCGCTGTCGAGGTGGCGGGCGAGGGCGTCGGCGTAGGACTCGTCGCTGGGGATGGAGAGGAGGAGGGGGGCGCGCATGGGAGACTCCTCGCGCGAGGCGCAGAGAGGGCGTGAGCGGGGCGCGGGGCGTGGGGCGCATCATAGCGCGCATCATAGCGCGCTTTGAGTTTTACCAACAGATCATGCACCATGAGCGGCCTGCCCTCTCTGCATGCCCTCTCTGCGTGCCCTCTCTGCGTGCCCTCTCTGCGTGCCATATCTGCGCCCCCGCCCAAGAACAGGACCCCCCATGACCGCCCCCACCCTCAAGGACAAGACCCTCTTCATCACCGGCGCCAGCCGCGGCATCGGCAAGGCCATCGCGCTCCGCGCGGCGCGCGACGGCGCCAACGTGGTCATCGCCGCCAAGACGGCGGAGCCCAACGCCAAGCTCGAGGGCACCATCTACAGCGCCGCCGAGGAGGTGGAGGCCGCCGGCGGCAGGGCGCTGGCGTGCGTGGTGGACGTGCGCGACGAGGGCTCCGTGCAGGGGGCCTTTGAGGCCTGCATGGCGCGCTTTGGGGGCCTCGACATCCTCATCAACAACGCCAGCGCCATCAGCCTCACCCCCACTCTAGCCACCGAGATGAAGCGCTTTGACCTGATGCACCAGGTCAACACCCGCGGCACCTTCCTGTGCTCGCAGCGCGCCCTCCCCCACCTCTACAAGTCCTCCAACCCCCACATCCTCAACCTCTCCCCCCCCCTCAACATGGAGCCGCGCTGGTTCGCCCACCACGTCGCCTACACCATGGCCAAGTACGGCATGAGCATGTGCGTGCTCGGCATGGCGGAGGAGCAGCGCAAGCGGGGGGTGGCGGTGAACGCGCTGTGGCCCCGCACCGCCATCGCCACCGCGGCGGTGCAGAATCTCCTCGGCGGGGAGGCGTCCATCGCGCGCTGCCGCACCGTAGAGATCATGGCCGACGCCGCCCACTGGGTGCTCACGCAGGACGCCAAGGCCACCACGGGCAACTTCTTTGTGGACGAGGAGGTGCTGCGCCTCGCTGGCGTGGAGGACCTGTCGGGCTACGCGGTGGTGCCGGGCACGCCCGACGAGGCGCTCCTGCCCGACTTCTTCCTCTAAGGCGCCGCGCGAGTCCGCCGTGGCTGCCCCCCCCCGCTACGCCGCCATCGAGGTGCGTGACCGTTTTGGCCTCGACGCCCTCGCCCTCGCCGCCCGCCCCCTGCCTGCTCCCGGCCCGCGCCAGGCGCTCGTCCGCCTCACCGCCGCCGCCCTCAACTACCGCGACCTCATGATGGTGGAGGGGCGCTACAACCCGCGCCAGCCCCTCCCCCTCGTCCCCTGCTCCGACGGCGTGGGGGAGGTGGCGGCGGCGGGGGAGGGCTGCCGCTTCGCCGTGGGGGCGCGCGTGCTGCCCGCCTTCGCGCAGGGGTGGCTCGACGGCCCCCCCGCGCGCCCCGTGGCGCAGCGCACGCTCGGCGGCCCCCTCGACGGCACGCTCGCCGCCTACGGTCTCTTTGACGACGAGGGGCTGGCGGCGGCGCCGCCGCACCTCAGCGACGCCGAGGCCGCCACGCTCGGCTGCGCCGCCCTCACCGCCTGGAGCGCCCTCGTCGAGCTCGGCGGGCTGCGAGCGGGGGAGCGCGTGCTCTGCATCGGCACGGGCGGGGTGTCGGTGTTCGCCGCGCAGATCGCGCTCCTGATGGGGGCGGAGGTGTACCTCTGCTCGCGCTCCGAGAGCAAGCTCGCCGCCCTCGCCGCGCGCGGCGTACGCGTCCACCACGCGCTCGTGGCGGCGAACGGCGCGCGGTGGGGGCGGGAGGTGGCGCGGCGGAGCGGGGGGGGCGTGGAGCACGTGGTGGAGGTAGGGGGCGCGGGCACCCTCGCCCACTCCCTAGAGGCGGTGGCGCCCGGGGGGACCGTGAGCCTCATCGGCGTCCTCGCCGGCGGGGTGGCGGGGGCGGGGGGGGCGGCGGAGGCGCTGAGCCTCACGAGCGTGCTCATGCGCCAGGTGCGCGTGCAGGGAGTCCTGGTGGGGCACCGCGCCGGCCTCGAGCGCATGCTCCGCGCCTTCACCCTCGCCGCCCTCCGCCCCGTCGTGGACGCCCACCTGCCCGTCGCCGACGCCGCCGACGCGCGCGCCGCCTTCGCCCGCCTCGCCGCCGGCGCCCACGTGGGCAAGCTCACCCTAGACCTCACCCCCCTCCACGCCACCCTGCCGAAAGGCGCTTCATGATCGAGTACCACATCACCAGCTGGCTGAGGAGCGCGCTCTCTTACCGCGGCACCGTCCTGCCGCGCGTCCTCCTGCGCGTGGCGATGCTGCCGCTGATCACCGCGCTGCTGATCACCTTCGCCGGCGGCTGGGTGCAGCAGCTCAACCTCAACGCCCTCGGCCACACCCTCATCGGCGGCGCCCTCGGCTTTGTGCTCGTGTTCCGCAACAACGCCTCCTACGATCGCTACTGGGAGGGACGCAAGCACTGGGGGGGCATCGTCAACGCCACGCGCAACCTCGCGCGCGCCGCCCGGAGCTACGGCGGCGACCTCGGCGCGCTCGTGCCCGCCCTGTGCGCCTTCCCCCACGCCCTCAAGCGCCAGCTCCGGCGCGAGGACCCGCGCGGCGACCTCGTCGCCCACCTCGGCGCTGCGGGGACGGCGCGCGCGCTGCATCACCCCAACCCCGCCCTCGTGGTCAACCTGATGATGAGCGAGTGGCTCCACGCCGCCACCCGCGCCGGCGCCGTCAGCCCAGAGCAGGGCCTGCGGATAGAGGCGCTGATCGCGGAGCTCATGGACCACCAGGGCGCCTGCGAGCGAATCCTCAACACCCCCGTCCCCTTCGCCCACGCCATTCACGTGCGCCAGCTGCTGCTGCTCTACCTCGTCACCCTGCCGCTGGTCTTGATTCCCGTCCTCGGCTGGACGTCGCTCTTCGTGATCAGCGTCCTCGGCCTCGGCATGCTCGGCATCGAGGAGGCGGGCATCGAGATCGAGGACCCCTTCGGGCACGACCCCAACGACCTCCCCCTCAACCGCATCTGCGACGTGATCTGCCGTGACGTGCACGCCCTCGTGACCCTGCAAGACGCGAGCCCGGGCGCGGACTCGGGCGCGAGCGCGAGCGGGCGCGCGGGCGCAGGCGAGGGCGCCCCGCTCAGCCCCTGCGACGAGTCCGTCGCCCCCCACCCCCGCACCCACACCCTCGCCCCGCTGCAGTAGCGCCCCCCGCGCCCCCGCCCCCGCCCTCAGAAGCACATATTGGCGCAGTTCTCTGGGTTGGAGCGCCAGCGCAGGCACGCCTCCCCCTCCGTGGCGAGCTCGAGATTCACCCACGCCCCCTCCTCCAGCCGCCACACGTCGTTCACCGCGCCGCAGTCGGTCTTACCCCCAAAGAGGAGCCCGCGGTCGCAAGCGGGCGACCACGAGAGGGTGTGGGCGTTGCGGCGCTCGGGGGCGGCGCGGTCCACGCGGGCGAAATCGGGGGGGAAGTCGCAAAAGCCGCTAGCGGGGCGCTGGAAGGTGTCCTCGCCGCCCAGCTGCCGCCAGCCCTTGGCGCTGGGGTCATAGAGCCAGGTGTCGTTGCGGTTGCCGAGCGTCTGGTCGTCGTGGCCCCCAAACACCACATAGGCGTCGCGCGCCGCCCAGTACGCCACCTGACTCCAGAACCGCCCCTGCGGCGCCGCGCCGTCGGCGAAACGGTCCTGACTCCAGCGGTCCTCCGCCGGCCAGTAATAGAGGAGGTCGTTGCGGTAGGAGGCGTCATCGGCGAACGCGCCCTCGTCGGCGCCCCCAAAGAACACGAGGCGGTCGCGGGCGGGGTCAAAGAGCGCCGCGTGCCACATGCGGTCCGTCACCGCCGCCGGCGTGGGCACCTCCGTCCAGGTGGACGACGCCACATCAAAGCGCCAGAGGTCGCGCGCGGCGTCGGGGGCGAGGGCGTTGGCGGCCACGTTGCCCCCAAAGACCCAGAGCGCGCGGCGGACGGGGTCGTAGGTGAGGCTGGCGTTGTAGCGGGGGCTGGGGCGCGGGCCGCGCGCCTCCACCTCCTCCCAGGCGCGCGCCTCGGGGTCAAAGCGCCAGAGGTCGTTAAAGAGCGTGTAGGGGCCCGACGCCCCTGGGCGCACGCGCCCCCCAAAGACCCACACGGCCCCCTCGCCAAAATCCGCGCTGTGGCGCGCGCGCCCGGGGGGGTTGCCGGTATCGAGACGCGCCCATGGGCCCTCGCCGCAGCCCTCGGGGCGCGCGTAGTCGTAGTAGAGCCAGGTGACGC
Organism: Deltaproteobacteria bacterium; assembly: GCA_016874875.1. Taxonomy (GTDB): domain Bacteria; phylum Myxococcota_A; class Bradymonadia; order UBA7976; family VGTA01; genus VGTA01. The sequence goes on from VGTA01000053.1 coordinate 5,735, forward strand.
TCTCGCCGGTGTAGGCGGGAAACCCACAGCTCTCGGGGAGCGCCGTGTTGCCCCCAAAGACCACCAACATCCTGTGAGAGTCCACGTACGCCGCCACATGCTCGTTGAGGGCGGGGGGGGGCGCCGCCTGCCCATCACAGCGCGGGGCGGCGGGCGGCGCGCCGCAGGGGTCCGACATCTCCGCTCCGCCCTCCTGCGCCCCCGCCTGCGCCCCCACCCCCGCCTGCGCTCCCGCCTGCGCTCCCGCCTGCGCTCCCGCCCTCGCCTGCGCCCCCGCCTGAGCCCCCGCCTGCGCCTCCGCCCGCGCCCCCGCCTGCGCCCCCGCCTCCTCCTCACGGAGCGGCGCCCCCGCCCCCTCGCAGCCCCACGCCCCGAGCGGAGGCGCGCCGAGGGCGCTGAGGGCGAGGAGGGCGCGCAGGGCGCGCCCGTCGGGACGGCGACGTGAAGAGGGGGCAGGGCGGACGCGCATGTGAGAGACTCCGAGCGGGCGAGGGGGGCGGCGCGGGGGCGGCGCGGTGTACTGCCCTAGGGTTTCATGGACAAGTGATTTGATGAACAGGTCACAGATTGTAACGCAGGAGAGTGGAGAGCAGATGTGAAATGAGCGCACATGATGTGCCCTAGGGGTTTTCCGGACACCTGCTAAGATGACCCGAAGATGTCAAAGATGTCTACCAACGCCCAAACTACACCGCCGAAGCGCTTCACCGCGCAGCGGAGACAAGATGGGGATTGGGTCTACTCCGTCATGTGTCGCAGAGCCTCAGCGCAACGGCGTCTCTGAGCGCTTTATACGCCCCCTCAAAGATCAACCCTTGCGGCTCTAGGGCAGTACAGCGGGCGTGACTAGAGAGGATACGCCGCCCGCTGTCAAGGCGCGCTCCGCTCGCGCCAGGCGCCCTCAGGCGCCGCCCGCCACGCGCGCCGCGAGCTCCGCGAGCCGCTCAGACATTGTGCGCGACGGCACAAACCCGAGGTCGCGCGCTGCCGCCGACACGTCATACCAGTGCGCGGTGGAGAGCTGCTCCGCCACAAAGCGCGTCATCAGCGGCTCCGCCCGCGCCCCCACGGCGGCGTACGCCCACTCGAGCAAGGCGCCCACGGCGTAGGCGACGCGGGGCGAGAGCGTGGCGTGGACGGGGGCGCGCCCGTGCGCGGCGAGGAGGGCGTTGACGAGGCGCCCCATCTCCCACGGCTCCCCCTGCGAGATAAAGTACGCCCGCCCGGCGCAGGGGGCGCCCGGGGCGAGGCGGTCATAGGCGCAGAGGTGCGCGCGCGCCGCGTCCTCCACGTAGACGGCGTCTACGCGCTTGTGCGGCGCGAGCAGGCGCAGGCGCCCCGCGTCGGCGCGCGCCACCAGGCGCGGGGCGAGGTGCGGGTCCCCCGGCCCCCAGATGAGGTGCGGGCGCAGCGACACCACCGCGAGCGCTGCGTCGTTGGCGGCGAGGGCGAGGCGCTCCGCGAGGGCCTTGGTGTGAGGGTAGTGGGCGCTGAAGCGCGGCGGGTAGGTCACGTCCTCCTCGCGCACCCCCTCGAGGTCCCCGCCCCCGTGCACCACGCTCGGCGAGCTCGTGAAGACGAGGCGCGGCACCCCCGCCGCCCGCGCCGCCGCCACCACCCGCGCCGTGCCCACCACGTTGGCGCGGTGGTACTCGTCCCACCGCCCCCACGCCCCCGCCTTGGCCGCCACGTGAAACACCGCGCCGCAGCCCTCCATGAGCGCGGCGAGGGCGTCCACCTCCGCGCCGCCCTCCGCGCCGCTCTCCGCGCTGTCCCCCGCGCCGCCCCCCGCGCGCCCCCCCGCCTCCTGCGCGCCCCGCGCACCGAGGTCGAGGCGGGACATCTCCACGCCGAGGGCGGCGAGGGCGGGGTAGTGGCCGCGCGCCACCCCGCGCACCTCGAGGCCGCGCGCGAGCGCCTGCCGCGCCAGCGCCGCCCCGAGGAAGCCGCCCGCCCCCGTGATCAAGACCCGCGCCATCAGGGCGCCGCCGTGACCGAACAGACGGGGGTGGCGCACTCCATGGCGCGGCAGGCGGTGAAGCATCCGTCGAACTCCACGCCGCTCCCCACGTTGATGCGCCCCCGCCAGCGCCCCTCGTCGAGCCTGTCCACCGTCAGGTCGTTGTTCTCGTCGAGCGGCTTAAAGGAGCCGCGCATCTTGAGGGTGTCCCCCGAGAAGTTGAGGCGCTCCACCTGCGCGCGCACGATCTCGGCGAGCGCCACCACGAGGATGTCGCGGCAGAGCGAGCTGTTGGGGTCGAGACCCACGGCGTCCTGAATCTCCGCGCAGGGGAGCAGGGTGTCGAGCAGCTCCTCGAGGCCCACCTCCTGCCCGCCGCCGTTGGGGTTGAGGGCGAGGGGGATGATCCAGGTCTCGAGCAGGCCGAGCACGATGGCGCCGTAGCCGAGGGTGAAGGGGTGCTCGAGAATCGACACGCCGCCGTCCGACTCCACCTGCGCGTCAAAGACCCCCGCCACCGCGCGGCTGCGCGTGCCGAGCTGCTGGAAGGTGACCTCGCGCTCACACGAGGGCTGCGCGCAGCTCTGGTTCCAGTCAAAGCGCATCTTGTTCCAGCGGTTGTCGTTGGTGAGCAGCTGCCCCGTCGCGTTGGGGTTGCTGGTGAACTCGAGCTCCCCGACGATGGTGAGGTCGCCGACGATGTTGAGGGTATCGCCGATGATCTCGAGGGTGGCGCGGAGCTGCGGGGGGAGGTTGTTGTTGATGGCCTGCCCCACGGCGCGCGAGCCCACCGTGCGCACCACCGAGCAGATGCCCTCGTCGATGTCGATGAGGTCACACAGCTGCTCGATGACCTCGCCGCCCACGGTGGCGTCCGAGCCGCCGAGGGTGCGGAGGAGGTCAAAGACCTGCCCCACCGTCGCCAGCGCGCCGCCGCTCTGCACCAGCGCCTCGATCATGTCAAAGCGGTGGAGCGCCACATAGGTGCCCTTAAAGGTCATGGGCAGGTCGGTCGTCATGATCTCCACGGTGGTGGAGCGCCCGTCCTGCACCTGCACGCTCGGCGCGCAGCCAAAGGCGAGGGGGGCGCCGTTGGTGCCGTAGATGATCGCGGCGGCGTTGAGGCGGACGCCGCTGTCGACGCCGGGGGCGCTGATGGTGTTGGTGATGTCGTTGAAGGGGCGAATCTCGTTGAGGGCGAGGTAGGCGCCGTTGAGCTGCGGGGCGCTCTGGCGGATCAGGTCACAGGAGACGGCCTCCTGAAAGAGCGTGACCTTGGCGCTGGCGAAGTTGTTGTAGGAGTAGCGGCCGGGGGTCTGGTACTTCACCTGAAAGCTCAGCGAGCCCTGCCCGGCGTAGCCCACCACCACGTCCCACACGAGGGGGGCGGTGGCGGCGTTGGCGGGGTCAAAGGCGCGCACGTAGAGCGTGGCGGGGGTGGGGCCGGCGATGAGGCTCACGGCGGCGACGCCCACCTCGCTGGTGACGGTGTTGAGCGCCGAGAGGTTGGTGCCGCCCACGCCGGCGGGGGCGGGCATGCGATTCTGGTCGAGCAGCTCAAAGCTCAGGCGCGCGTTCGCCACGGGGCGCACGCCGTCGGCGATGTAGCGCAGCTCGATGGCCACCGTGTCGCCGGTGTTGACAAACAGCTGCCGCTGCGTGCGCGCCTCAAGCGTCAGCGCGCCCGCCGGCGGCGGGGCGGGGGTGTTGCCCTGGGGGGGCGCGGTCACGCCCGCGATGGGCGTCTCCCCCGCCGCGGCGCCGGCGGCGGCGCCCCCGGTGTCATACGACAGCGAGTTCTCGCCGCAGGCCGCGGCGAGGAGCGCGAGGAGTGTCCACGCGCCCACGAGAGCAGCGCGGGCGGCGCGGACAGCGCGGGCGGCGCGGGCGGCGCGCGGGGGGGGAGCGCAGGCGGGGGGGGCGCTGGGCGGGGGCATGGGGTCTCCTGTGGGGCGTGGGGGCTGGGCTGAGCAGGGCTCAAAGCTGAGGGCTGAGGTGGTCTCCACCTCCGCGCTCAACGATACCCAAGTCAGGCGCCGCTGTCACGCCCCGCGGTCACGCCCCGCGGTCACGCCCCCCGCCGCGCAGCTCAGCGCCCGAGCTTGGCGAGCTCGCGGTCGATGACCTTCACAAAATCCTCCACCGGGCGCGCCCCGCTCAGGTTGACGCCGTTCACAAAGAACGCGGGGGTGCCGTTGACGCCGAGCTTCACGCCCGCCTCAAAGTCCGCCTGCACCGCGGCGGCCTGCGCGGGGTCATCGGAGCACTTCTTAAAGTCCTCGGCGCTGAGGCCGAGCTCCGCCGCCCACTTCAGATAGTTGTCGGGGTTGAGGGCGCCCTGGTTGGCGAACAGGAGGTCGTGCATCTCCCAGTACTTGCCCTGCGCGCCAGCGCAGCGGGCGGCGATGGAGGCGGGCTGGGCGTTCTGGTGGAAGCTGAGCGGGAAGTCGCGGTAGACCACGCGCACCTTGCCCGGGTAGCGGTCCATGACCTGCTTCACCGTGTCGCCGGCGCGCGAGCAGTAGCCGCACTCAAAATCAGCGAACTCCACGATGGTGATGGGGGCGTCCGAGGGGCCCCGCGCGAAGCCCACCGCCTCCACGCTCACGCGCGGAGGCTCGAGCAGGTCCACGGCGCCGACCTCCTGGCGGACGCGCGCGACATAGGCGTCCACCGCCTCACGGCGGCGCTGGTTGCCGAGGAACTCGACGATGCGGTCCCGAATCTCCTCAAAGGTCGCCTCGCCGATGCGGGCGCGATTCTCCTCAAAGAAGGCGCGCGCCTCCGCCTCCGTGGGCTCCACGAGGGCGCCAAAGGCCTCCGCGGCGATGAGCGCGTTGGCGTCCGCGTGGGGAGTCTGGGCGCGCCGCGCCTCGATGGCGGCCTCGGTGATAAAGCGCTCCACGCCCTGCGCGCGCAGCTCGTAGAGCTTTTGGTTGAGCTCGTCCTGCGCCTGCTTGAGCTCGGCGGCGATGAGCGCGTCGAGGGCGCTGAGGGTGAGCGTCTTGGCGCCCACCTTGGCGACCACGGGGCTGAGGTCCTCCGCCACGGGGGCGGGGGCGGGGGCGGGGGCGGGGGCGGGGGCCGGGGCGGCGGGGGGGGGCGCCGGGGGCGGCGCGGGCGCCGGGGCCGGCGCGGGCGCGGAGGGCGGGCGCGCCC
>VGTA01000054.1 GCA_016874875.1 Deltaproteobacteria bacterium
TGGCGGTGTACCAGGGGCCGTCGGTGATGTAGGCGGCGTTGAGCTGGTCGCGGCTCTTGAAGGCGAGGTCGGGCTGCGCGATGCGCTCGTAGGCGGTGACCACCGTGGCGTGAATCACCGGGTTGTTGCGATAAAAAGGCTGCGCCTTAAACAGGAGCTGCGCGGTGCGGATGGCGTCGTCGTACTTGGACGTCTCAAAGAAGATCGCCACCATGGCCTCGAGGAGCTCCCCTTGATAGCCGAGGTCGGGCGTCACGTGGCGCTGCGCGCGCGCGAACCCCGCCGCCGCGTCCGCCACGCCGTCGTCGTCCCAGTCGTCCTCGTTGAGCGAGATGGCCAGGTACTGAATCGCCTCAGCGCGGAGCTCAAAGGGCCTCTTGCCCTCTCGGGTGAGCTCGTCGCTGTAGGAGATGAGGCGCTTAAACGACTCCACCGCCTCCTCAAACTGGTCATTGCGGTAGTAGGTCCACGCGAGCTTGTAGAACGCCGCGGCGTAGTACTGCGACTCCTTGTCCTTGAGCACCTCGGAGTACGCCTTGATCGCCTCGGGGAGCTCCGCGAAGCGGAAGTGCAGCTCGCCGATCAGGTTCCACACCTCGGTGCGGTACTCGCTGGCGGGGAAGCGCTCGATGATGGTCCTGAAATCCCGCATCGCCGTCTGCTCCTCGCCCATCTCAAGGAAGCTGTGGGCGCGGGCGTAGAAGGCGCTGTCGAGGTCGCGGTAGTCGGGCCAGCCCTCGATCAGCCGCGTGAAGGCGCTGATGACCTTGCGGTGGTCGCGCTGGGGCGGCGGGAGGTCCTCGTCGGCGGAGGCGGTCTTGAGGCGCTCGCGGTAGACGTCCATGCGCTCTAAGAACTCCGCGTCCTCCTCCTCGAGGAGCAGCATCGCGAGGCGATAGAGGGAGTCGGGGGTGTACTGCGGGTGCGGGGCGGGATTCTCGAGGAAGCTCTTAAAGCGCTCCACGCTCTCGCGCCGCTGCGCGCGCTCCTCCTCGGACGTCTCGCGGATGGGGCGCGCGTAGCGCACCTCCACGCGGTCCACCTGCGCCTGATAGAGGCGCTTGAAGAGGGCGGCGCTGGTCTCTTTTTGCTCTTTGGCGTCCTCGATGTAGCGGGCGGCGTAGCGCTTGAACTCCACCCACAGCGCGCGCTGGCGCGCCTCCTCGTCGCCGCCCTCGATCAGGGCGTCGAGCGCTCCTTCGCTGAGCTCTCCTTCGCTGAGCTCCTGCTCGGCGCGCGGGGCGGGGGCGGCGTCTTGGGCGCGCGCGGGCAGGGCCCAGGGCGCGCTCAGGAGCGCGCCGAGCAGCCACGCGCCGGGCGCCGAGGCGCGGGCGCCCTCAGCGCGGGGAGTCGACGAGGTCACGGCTGATAACCTGCAGGTGGACGCGGCGGCGCTCTCGCTCGCGCTGCGCGTGGCTTGAGCTTTGCTCTTTTTGCGACCAAGACACGTCGAGCAGCCCCGCGTCAGCTTCGAGGATAAAGGCATTGATCTTCTCGAGGACTCGATAAAAGGTATAGGACACGATCTGCCCACCGAGGCGGTTGGCGTCACGCGAAAGCACCTCAAGGCGGCGCTCCTGCTCTTGGATGTTGCGCTCCTCGGCGTCCACCTGCGCGCGCAGCTCGGCGCTGCTGGCGGTGATGAGCTTGAGGCTGCGCTCCTGGAAATCCGAGATGACGGCGTGGAGGCGCTCGAGCTCCTCGGTCTGCGCGGCGCTGAGGTGCCCGTTGGCGGCGAGCCACTCCGACTCGGCGGCGAGGGCGCGGGTGAAGCGCGCGCGGAGCGACTCGTCGAGGGCGAACGCCTCGTCGTAGAGCCCCACGCGCAGCTGCGCGCGGTCGATGGTGTCGCTGAGCGCCTGGGCGCGCCCCTGCAGGGCGGCGTTGAGGGCGAGCTCCTCGCGCACCTGCGCGAGGGCGGCGGCGCGCTCGCGCGGGCTCAGGGCGCCGCCGCCGAGGGCGTCGGGGGAGGGGTCCTTGAGGTAGAGGTTGAGCGCCGCGAGCTGCGATTCGAGACTCCGCAGGGCGTAGCGCATGCGAGAGGCGTTGAGGTCCACGCGCAGCAGCTGACCCTCCACGGCGCCCTCGCGCTCCTTGAGGGTGAGCAGCGACGAGGGGACGCCGTCGAGGGCGCCCTGCGCGGCGAGGCGGGCGGCGCGCAGCGCCTTGAGGTCGGCGTCGCCGCTGGCGCGCCCCCCCGCCCGCTCCAGCGCCCGCTCGTTGAGCTCACGCTGGGCGGCGAGCAGGGCGCCGCGGAGCTCCACCGCCCTGAGCAGCCCCTCGTGGAGCTGCGGGAACACCTCGGAGCGGTTGGGGGCGTCGAGCACCCACTTGAGGAGCTTGATGTCCTCCTTGGCGATGTCGACGTCGCGGCGGAGGGCGGCGAGCTCCACAAACAGCGAGCGCGCGGCGCTCGACGACAGCTCGCCCTCCGAGAAGCTCAGCGCGTCGCGCGGGATGAGCGACTCGAGGTTGAGCGCCACGCTGCCCTCCCGCAGGCGCTCCTGGAAGTACGCCGCCAGCTGCCCCTTGGCGGCGCGCAGGACGGGGCTGATATCGCGCGCCTTGAGGAGCTCAAAGCGCTCGCGAATCTCCTCAAAGAGACTCAGCGCGTCCGAGAAGCGCCCGATGGTGCTCATGAGTCTGCCCTGCAGCACGCGCGTGTACGGGTTGTTGAGCATCTCGGGCTCAGCCAGGAGCTGGATGTCGAGGCGCTGCAGGGCCTCGTTGTACATGCCCTGCCTCACCGCCACCCACACGCTCTCCTCGATGGCCTTGCGGAACAGAGGGGAGCCGCGCGGCACGTCGAGGTAGGCGCCGGTGGCCTCCTCGTAGCGCTGCGTCTCGTAGTGGAGGCGCGCCACGGCAAGCTGCGCCTCCGCGCGCACGTGCTCCCAGGCGCCCTCGTCACGGCTCTGCTCTTGGGCGGAGCGGAAGGTGCAGCGGACGGCGCCGACGGGGAGCGCGCGCGGCGCCTCCGCGCCCATCTCCGCGTCCGCCTCCGCCGCGCGCGGGCTCAGGTTGAGGGCGGCCACGCGCTGGAAGGCGGCGAGCGCCTCCGCGATGCGCCCGCGCCGCACATCCGCCACCGCCGAGAAGTAGAGCGCCTGCGGGAACACGCTCGACGAGTCCTGCACGCGCGACCAGAGGCCCTGCGCCTCCTCGTAGCGCCCGATGGCGTAGCTGTACTTGCCGAGCTGGTAGAGGATGTGGGGGTCGGGCTGCGCCTGCACGGCGCGGAGCGCCTCGTCGTGGTAGCGGCGGGCGAGGTCGGGGCTCTTGAGGCTGAGTGAGATCTCGAGGAGGCGCCCGAGCGCGCAGACCCGGGCGCTCGGGTGCCCCACGGCGAGGACCTCCTCAAAGCGGCGGCTGGCGGTCTTGATGTTGCCGACGTGGTAGAGAGAGTCGGCGAGGTAGAAGAGGGCGTCGCGGTAGAGGGGCGCCGACTTGTCTTGGTCGTAGGTCTCCACGAGCTCCAAGAGAATCATCGTGGCGGCGCGGTAGTCCTCGCCGGCGTAGCGGGCGCGCCCCTCGGTGAGCTTGGCGATAAAGCGGTCGGAGCGCCCGCGGAGGGCCGGGTCGAGGTAGGTGCGCGCGAGGGCGTTGACGCCCTCGGCGACGCGGGGGAGGTCGTCGAGGGGAGAGCGCGGGAGCGGCGGCGCGCCATGGGCGGCGCTGAGGGCGGCGGCGCTGAGGGCGGCGGCGCTGAGGGTGGCGGCGCTGAGGGTGGCGCTGAGGGTGGTGGCGCGCAGGGCGGCGAGGCGGGCGCGGCGTGGGGCGGGCATCTCAGGGTCGCTCAGCGCGCGCCCGCGGGGCGATCTGCGCCGTCCTCAAGGTCGACCTCTGTCTTGTCAAAGCGGATGGCGGGGCGCTCCGTCACATCCACCGTCATCCCGCCGCGCTCGTAGCCCACGGATTTGATGATGACGCGCTTCCCCTCCTCGGGGCGGAAGGTGTAGACGTCGTTGAGGGTGAAGCGATACGACTGCATATACGAGAAGGCGCCAAAGCCGTTGCCGCGGTACACCAGCTCCACCTGCAGCGTGTGGTTCTCGGGGGTGATGGGGCCGTTGAAGATCTCGATCTCCTCTTGGGCGTCGAGCTTGCCGTCCTTGTCGGTGAGCTGCTGCAGCGGGTCACCGTCGATGATGTAGAGGATGCGCTCGAGCTTGAAGTTAGCGCCCATCTCGTTGCGGTGGATGATCTGCGCCTCGGCGCCGGAGAGGCCGATGGCGAGGACGGTCTCCTTGAGAATCGAGAGGCGCGTGCGGGAGCGGAATACCTCCTCCTTGAGCTCGTTGACCTGCGCCTCGATCTGCGCGATCTGGCGCTGGTACACCTCATCGCCGCGCTTGGGCTGCGCCTCCACGGCGGGCGGCACCTGGTCGATCTTGAGCTTGGGGTCCGCGCTCTGAGGCGCGGCGGGCGCGGCGGCGGGCGCGGCGGCGGGCGCGGCGGCGGGCGCGGCGGCGGGCGCGGCGGGCGCGGCGGGCGCGGCGGCGGGCGCGGCGGGCGCAGCGAGACCATCGGGCTGCGGCTGCGCCCAGGCGCGCTCGGGCGAGACGCGCATGGCGGTGAGGAGCAGAGACGCGACGAGCAGAGAAGCGACGGGCAGAGAAGCGACGGGCAGAGAAGCGACGGGCAGAGACGCAACGGGCGCCGCGCGGAGGGCAGCGCCGGTCGTGGCGCGCGCGGGGCGCGGCGGGGGGCGGTGCGGTTGAGGCATGGACCCTCTCTCTATCGAAGCGAGCGCTCGGGCTTAAGTTCTAAGATCAGCACAAGCGGTCTACCACATCAGCGCCGAGGGGTCAACGCGCGCGGCGCGCGCCTCGCCGCCCGCTAGGCCCAGATGTCCTCGCCGCACGCTTCACCCCAGCGCCCCTGCGCGGCGAGCAGGGCGGTGATAGCGTCCGTCAGCTCCTTGAGCCCCTCCCGCGAGAAGGCCGAGAACGGGTAGACGGGCGCGTGCGCCGAGAGCGCCGCCACCGCCTCGTCGAGGTGGTCGCGCACGTCCACGCGGTCCACCTGCGAGAGGCCGATCAGGTAGGGGCGGCGCAGCAGCTCGGGGTTGAAGCGCCCGAGCTCGCCGCGGAGCACGTCGAAATCCGACGTGATGCCGCGCGCCGGCTCATACGAGACCGTCACCAAGAACACGAACGCCTGCGCCCGCTCGATGTGCTTGAGGAAGCGCAGCCCCAGCCCCACGCCGTCCGCGGCGCCCTCGATGAGTCCGGGCATGTCCGCCATCACGTAGCTGCGGTCGTCGTCCACGCGCACCACCCCGAGCTGCGGCTGCAGGGTGGTGAAGGGGAAGTCGGCCACCCGCGGGCGGGCGTTGCTCACCGTGCGGATGAGCGTCGATTTGCCGGCGTTGGGGAAGCCGATGAGGGCGACGTCGGCGAGCAGCTTGAGCGACAGCGTCACCTCGAGCTCCTCGCCGTCCTCGCCCGGCTGGGCGAAGTCGGGCGTGCGGCGCGACGGCGTGGCGAACTGCGCGTTGCCCTTGCCCCCGCGCCCGCCGCGCGCCACCATCACCTCCGCGTGGGGCTCCACGAGGTCGTAGAGCACCTCGCCGGCGTCGTTGAGCACCTGCGTGCCCGGGGGCACACGGACGACGAGGTCCTCGCCGTCCGACCCCGTGCAGTCGTTGGTGCCGCCGGGCTGCCCATCGCGCGCAAACTGGCGCTGTTGGTAGCGGAGGTCGATGAGGGTGGCGAGGTTGGGGTCTACGCGGAGGTAGACGTGCCCGCCCTTGCCCCCGTCGCCGCCGTCCGGGCCGCCCCTCGGCACAAACTTCTCACGGCGGAAGCTGACCGCGCCGTGGCCGCCATGTCCTGACTTGATGTGGACGCGGACTTCATCGATGAACTTAATAGACAGCCACCCGCTTCTTGTCGCCGTTGAAGGTCTCGAACTTCACCTCGCCGTCGATGAGGGCGAAGAGGGTGTAGTCGCGACCCATGCCGACGTTCTTGCCGGGGTGAATCTTGGTGCCGCACTGGCGGACGAGGATGTTGCCGGCGAGGACCTTCTGGCCCGCGAAACGCTTCACGCCGCGGCGTTGCGCGTTGGAGTCGCGCCCGTTGCGGGTGCTGCCTTGACCCTTTTTGTGAGCCATTTGTGTCTCCTTTGGAGTGGAGTGTGGTCTGGGGGGGGGGGGGGGGGCGGGGCCTACTCAGGCCTTGATGCTCGTGATCTTGATCTCGGTGTAGGACTGACGGTGGCCCTGCTTCTTGTGGTAGCCCTTGCGGCGGCGCTTCTTGAAGATGAGCACCTTCTTGGCGCGGCCCTCAGCCACGACGTCCGCCTCAACGACGGCGCCCGCCACGACGGGGGCGCCGATCTTGACGGACTCGCCGCCGACGAGGAGCACCTCATTGAAGCGCACCTTGCCGTCCTCAGCCACCAGCTTCTCAACGCGGAGGGTCTCGCCCTCGCTGACGCGGTACTGCTTACCGCCGGTCTTGATGATCGCGTACATAGACCTATGGTCTCCTTTCTATAAGGCGCGCCACGATAAATGATTTGGGGGGCGCTTGTCAAACACTCAATTACTCAATCACTCAATCGCTCGATACGGACCCGATACGGACCCGATACGGACCCGATACGGACCCGATACGGACTCAAGGAGCGGCGGAGGCGCTCAGCGACCCTCACCGGACTCTGGGCGCTTAAGGGGGTCACGCCCATCGGCGGCGCCGAGGCTGGTGGCGAAATCGAAGGCGGCCTCGAGGTCCGTGGCGCCGCTCACCTCGCCGGAGCGGGCGGCGCCCGTAGTCACCGACAAGATCTCGGAGATCTGCTCGTCGCGTGAGGGGACGGGCGTCGCGGCGGCGGAGGGGCGCGGGAGGGCGTCGAGGGCGGTGAGGGGGGGCGAGAGCGACGACTGCGCGGGGGGCGGCTCCCCCGCTAGCGACGCCCCATCGAGGGCCTCCGCCAGCGACAGCTCCGCGCCGACTCTGGCGCCCACGACGCGCCCGGCGTCGCGGGCGTCGAGCGCGGCAGGGGTGAACGGCGCCAGGGGCGCCACCGGGTCGCTCGCGCCGCTCGCGCCGCTCGCCTTGGCGCCCTTGGCGCCCTTGGCGCCCTTGGGGTCACTAGCGCCCTTGGCGCCCTTGGCGCCCTTGGGGTCAGCGGCGCCCTTGGAGTCACTGGGGTCACTGGCGCCCTTGGGGTCCTTTGGGGCGCTGGGCGCCGCCGCTTGCGCGCGCGCCGCCTCCTCCTCCTCGCGCGTCCGGGTCGCCGCCCTCGCGCGCGCCTCCGCCGCGCGCGTCGAGAGCTCCTGCCACTCCTCCTGGAACTCCTCCTCGGTCTGCAGGGCGGCGCGCGAGGCGAGCGCGTTGATGAGCGTCTGCCCCTGCGGCGTGGTGTGGTCGACGCTCACCACCACGGGGCGCGGGGCCTGCAGGCGGGAGATCTCGAGGAGCACGCGGCGCGCGCCCTGGGAGGCGCGCCGACTCATCGCGGCGTCCACTAGCAGCCCCACCCCCACGGCCGCCGCCCCGAGGGCGGCGAGCCCGTGCTCCGCTCCGCGGAGACCGGCGAACACGAGGTAGCCGCCCACCAGCGAGAGCGACACGAGCGACATGAGCCCAAAGACATAATAGAAGCGGTGGAGGGGCTGGTGCAGGGCGAGCCCGCTGATCTGCGAGGGGTGAAAGCGCACCTCGCGGCGCCCGAGCACGGCGCCGTCGCCGTCGCGGTGCGCCTCGAGGATCGCCACTTGGTCCGCCGAGAGCACCAGCTCGCCCTCGCGCCGCACGCCGAGCAGCTCGAGGGCGCGGCGCCCGAGGTACGAGAGCACGTCGAGCCCGAGGTAGGCGCGCAGGGCGCCGGTGGAGGGCGCGGGGCGCCTGGTCACAAAGGTGATGGGCGCGCGGATGGGCGCGTGGGTGGTGACCGGGACGAGCGCCTTGGTGCGCGCGGGCTGCAGCTCCGCCGCCGGCGCCGAGGGGGCGGCGGGGGCGGGGGCGGGCGCGGGCGCGGCGGGCGCCGCCACGAGCTCGCGGCCGCGGTTGCGCTCGCGCCACTCGTCCACCACCCCCCCGAGGTAGGCGCTCGGCGCCAGCTCGTCCTCGATCTGCGCGTAGAGCGCCGCCACCGCATGGAGGCGCTCCTCGGCGGGGGGCGTGAGGTGCTCGCGCGAGAGGATGTCGGGGTAGAGCGAGCTGAGGAGCGGCACGAGCGCGCCATAGCCCCCCGAGTCGAGCGCCTCGTCGGGGTTAGCGATGTAGAGGTTGAGGAGCGAGAGGTAGAGGGCGCGCGCGCGCGGGCGCAGCTCGGGGCTCTTGTAGAGGCGGCGCGCCGCGAGGCGCAGCACGTGGGCGAGCTGCCCGAGGAAGTGGGTGAGGAGCAGCTTGCGCTTCTGCTCGTCCTCGGGCTCCGGCAGCCAGCGCTGTGCCTCGGCGGCGAGGCCGGAGGCGAAAGAGCTGAGGGTGGCTGCGTAGGACGGGTCGGGGCTCCGCATCAGCGCCACCACCGCGCGCGTGATCATCTCTTGGTAGGCGCGGTCGTTGAGCGGGTGGAGCACGCCCGAGGGGGTGAAGGCGTGGAAGAAGCTCTGGAGCACGCGCTCGAGGAGCTGCGTCTCCGCCGACGAGAACGACGCAGTGACGGTGGGCACGGCGTCGATGAGCAGGGCGCACTGGCGAAAGGCGCGCGCGTCGTTCTTGATGGCGCTCAGCAGCACGTCCGCCGGCTCGGTCTTGAGCTTGTGGGTGATGATGCTCAGCAGGGCGTCGCGCAGGGCGACGAGGCTGCTCGAGGGCTCGCGCACGAGCTGAATCTGCGCGTAGATCTCCACCGCGCGCTCGCCGATGTCGATGAGGGGGTGCTCCTCAAAGTAGCTGAGCGCCTGCGCCACCACCTCGCGCGACCCGCGCCCCACCTGCAGCATAAAGAGCGCGCACGAGATGAGCTTGTGGTTGCAGCGGGTGAGGAACGTGAGCGGCACGGCGTCGTCCTCCATAACGGAGGGCGTCGTGCACATAAAGTAGAGCAGGCGCTCGTCCTGGCAGGGCTCCGCGAGCACGCGCATAAAGCGCCAGCGCCACCCGGGCTGCGGGCACTGCGAGATGCGCTGCACGTGCTTGCGGAGGAGCTCCCACCGGCGCCCGATGAGGGCGGCGGGGGCGCCCTCGTGGAGCTCGAGGAGGGCGCTGAGGACCCAGGTGGGCGCCTCGCGCTCCGCCTCCGCCTCCGCCGTGCGCCGCCCCACCTCCGATGCCACGCGCTCCACGTAGAGCTGCCAGAACTTGTTGGCCTCCGCCTCAGAGCAGGCGTAGTCCACAAAGTCCGTGAGCACGAAGGGGCCGAGGCGCTCGACGCCGGGCAGGAGCTTGACCACGCGCGAGATGAGGGCGCGCCGCTCCTCGGCGGGCTTGCGCTCGATGTACTGCTGAAAGCCGAGGGCGAAGAGGGCGGAGAGCAGCTCGTGGGCGCTGGGGGGCGGGGCGCCGAAGGTGAGCGCCTGCTCGAGGCTGAGCGTCAGCCCCTCGGGGAGGCGCACCTCCACCTCGGAGGCGGGGACCCCGAGCGCCTCGGGCTGCGCGCAGAGGGCGTTGAGGGAGGCGGCGTCGAGCTGACCCTTGTTGGCGAGGCGCGTGAGGACATCAAAGAGGAAATCCGCGATGCGCGCGCTCTGGGGGTGCTGGCGCGCGTAGCGAAACATCTCCCCGCGCCGCTCCTCAAGGGCGGTGAGGAAGACGCGCGGCGGCGCGCCCTCGGCGGGGGGGGCGCTGTGCGTGCTGGTGTGCTCCTCAGCCATCGGCGTGGGCTCCCTGGGATGTGGGGGTGTGGGGAGTGAGCGGAGGCGCGCTCAGGGCTCGAGCCAGCCTGCGCCCGCGAGGGAGAGGGCGGTGAGCGCGGCGGGGACTCCTCGGCGGAGCACATCTGCGCGCGCGAGGGCGTAGAGCGGCTCGTCATAGTCACAGCGCCCGAGGAGCCGCGTCCCCTCGGGGAGCCACGGCGTCGCCCCCTCCAAGATCAGACCCTCTAGCACCTCCCCACGCCGAATGGCAACGAAATCCCCACGCCGCGCGCTGAGCGGCGGGAGGGCGGGCGCGCCCGCCTCGCCCCCGCCCCCCCCGCCGCCCTCGCCCCCCGTCAGCGCTGCGCGCTCTCCCACGCCCTCTCCCACGCGCTCTCCCTCTCCCACGCGCTCTCCCACGCGCTCTCCCACGCGCTCGCCAGACGGCGCGGAGACGGCGGGGAGGTCAAGCGCCACCCAGAGGCGGGGCTGCGCCCGCGCCACCCTCAGCCCCCCCCCAGGGGCCGCGGCGGCGCGCAGGACCGCCGCGGCGAGGGCGGAGGGGGCGAGGGCGCAGCGCACCTCCCCGCGCGGGGCGCGCAGACTCACCGCCACGGCGCGCCGCCCCCCCGCGAGGGCGGCGGCGAGCTCGTCGACGAGCGCGGCGGCGGGGGGGCGCAGGGCGGCGTGGGCGGCGCGCTCCGCGGTGAGGGCGGGGAGCGGCGCGCCCGGCGCCACCGGGGGCGCCCCCGAGGCGGCGTGCGGCGCGCCCCCCCCCAGCGCCTCCCCCGGCGCGCCTCCCCCCACCCCCGGCGCAGCCCCCGATTCCGCCTGCCCCGCCACGGGCGACGCAGGCGAGCAGGCGCTGAGGGGCGCGGCGAGCGCCGCGCAGAGCGCCGCGCAGAGCGCCACGAGCGCGGCGGGGGCGGCAAGCGCGGCGGGGGCGGCAAGCGCGGCGGGGGCGGCAAGCGCGGCGGGGGCGGCGAGCGCGGCGGGGGCGGCAAGCGCGG
>VGTA01000055.1 GCA_016874875.1 Deltaproteobacteria bacterium
GGAGACGCGCGAGATCTCCGCGCTCTCCCCCGTGGAGCAGCGCCAGCTCTTTGGGTTCGTGCCGGGGGAGATGTTTGGCGAGGACGAGCCCACGCCCATGCCGAGCGAGGGGCGCCTGCGCGCCCCTGAGGACGATTTCGCCCCGCCGCCGTCGCTCTCGCGCGCCCCCGCGTCGTCGCTCTCGCGTGCTCCCGCGCCGGACGCCCCGGCGCGCCTCGCGGAGCGCGAGCGCCTGCGGCGCGAGGAGCGGGCGCGCGAGGAGCGGGCGCGCGAGGAGCGGGCGCGCGAGGAGCGGGCGCGCGAGGAGCAGGCGCGCGAGGAGCAGGCGCGCGAGGAGCGGGCGCGCGAGGAGCAGGCGCGCGAGGAGCGGGCGCGCGAGGAGCAGGCGCGCGAGGAGCGGGCGCGCGAGGAGCGGCGGCGCGACGCCCTCTGGCGCGAGGAGCAGCGGCGCGAGGAGCTGCGGCGCGAGGAGCTGCGGCGCGAGCGCGCGCTCCGCGAGGAGCTAGAGCGCGCGCAGCAGGCGCGGGAGGCGCGCGACGAGCAGGAGCGCCTCTGGCGCGAGCAGCAGGCGCGCGAGGCGCGCGACGAGCAGGAGCGCCTCTGGCGCGAGGGCCAGGAGCGCGAGGAGCAGGAGCGCCTCTGGCGCGAGCAGCAGGCGCACGAGCGGCAGCTCCGCGAGCGTGAGCTCGAGCCGCGCCCGTTCGCCATCTCGCGCCCGCCGCTGTCGCAGAGCTCCAACGCCCACTTCCAGGGCCCCTCGGAGAAGCCCGACTCGGGGCGTGCCGAGCCGCGGGTGTCGCACCCGATTCAAGACATCTACATCACCGGCAACTATGACCGGCTGGCGCGGGGGCAGACGCCGCCGTCGCAGCCCTCGCGGCAGGCGTCGCCGCCGGTGAGCGGGTCGGCGCCGGCGCGCCCCTCGAGTCCAATGAGCCCCTCGAGCCCGGGGGGCGCCGCCGCGCAGCGCCCCGCCCCCCCCGGGCCCATTCACGCCCCCCCCCCCGCGCCCCTCCTGCTCCACGTCGAGGGGCCCGACCTGCCGCTGGACGACGCGGGGGGCGCCACGCACGAGGAGCTCGGCCCCGCGCGCCTCTTCGCGGGCGCCGCGCCGTCGCTGAGCGACGCGCCGAGCGCCCTCCCGCCGCCGCCCCTCAGGAACTTTGGCGCGCACCTCATCGCGTTTGTGGGCATCGCGACGCTCTCGTGGATGATGCGCGATTCGCTGCGGGAGCTGCTGCAGGGCGCGCCGCCCGCCGCCGGGCCGCTCACGCCGTCGGCGCCGCTCACGCCCCCGGCGGGGCTGATGCCCCCGGCGGCGCCCACGCCCGCCGCGGCGCTCAGCCGCGTGCGCCTGGTGGTGGACGCGGAGGCGGCGAGCTTCTTTAAGATGATCGACGGGCGCCCGGTGGAGGTGTGTGTGCAGGCACAGGAGTGCGACGTGAGCGTGGGCGATGAGGTGCTGGTGTCGTCTCCACGCCACCACGCGCACACCCTCACGCCCGAGGCGCTGCGCCCGCACGGCGGCGGGGTGTGGCGCGTAGAGCTGGCGCCCAAGTGAGCGCGCGGGCGGCCAGCGGGGCGCGGGCGGCGCGCGGGGAGGGGGCGGCGTGCTGAGGTTGATGACGGAGACGCCGTGGGCGTGGGCGCTGGAGGCGCGCGGGGCGGTGGAGGAGCTCCTGATCGACCACGCGCACTGCGAGAAGAAGGCGGCGTCCACGGCGGTGACGCTCCTCTTTAAGTACCCCGAGCGCCTCCACATGCTGCAGCCGCTCAGCGCCCTCGCCCGCGAGGAGCTGGCGCACTTTGAGCTGGTCTTGGAGCACCTCGCGCGCCGGGGCCTCTCGTATCGCCGCCTCACGCCCTCCCCCTACGCCGGCAGGCTCCTCGCCGCGGCCCGCCGCGAGGAGCCGCACCTGCTCCTCGACACGCTCCTCTGCTGCGCGCTCATCGAGGCGCGGAGCTGTGAGCGCATGACGCTCCTCGCGGAGGTGTTCGCGGGGGTGGACGACGAGCTCGCGCGCCTCTATCGAGGGCTGCTGGCGAGCGAGGCGCGCCACCACGCCACCTACGTGGACCTCGCCCTCGAGGGGTTTGAGGAGGCGGCGGTGCGCGCGCGGCTCGCCGAGCTGGCGCGGCGCGAGGGAGAGGTCTTGAGCGCGCCGCGCGGGCCGCTTAGGATGCACAGCTAGGGCGCGGCGCGCGCCCCGCCCCGCGCGGGCGCACGCCCCCCGCGCCTGGCGGGGTGAGAGAGGGCTGAGCATGCTGGATCTGTTGGTCACGGACGTCCGCACCCCCGACGGGCGCGAGGTGGACATCGGCGTGGTGGGGGACCGCGTGGTCGCCCTCGGCGCCGTGTCGCGGCAGGCGGCGGAGCAGGCGCGGCGGGTGGTGCAGGGGGGAGGGCTGCTCGTGAGTCCGCCGTTCGTGGACGCGCACTTCCACCTCGACGCCGCCCTCACCCTCGGGCGCCCGCGCCTCAACGCGTCGGGGACGCTGCTGGAGGGCATCGCGCTGTGGGCGGAGCAGAAGCCGTCGCTCACCGAGGAGGACATCGCCGCGCGCGCCCTGCGCCTGATCGCGTGGGCGGCGGCGCGCGGGACGCTGGCGATGCGGAGCCACGTGGACACCTGCGACCCCGCCCTCCGCGCCGCGCGCGCCCTCGTGGAGGTGCGCCGGCGCGTGGCGCCCTTCTTTGACCTCCAGCTCGTGGCGTTCCCCCAGGACGGCTACCTCCGCCACCCGCGCGGGGTCGAGCTGCTGTCGGAGGCGCTCGACCTCGGGGTGGACGTGGTGGGCGGCATCCCCCACTTTGAGCGGACGGCGCAGGCGGGGCGCGAGAGCGTGGAGCGCCTGTGTCGCCTCGCGGCGGACCGCGGGCTGCGCGTGGATATGCACTGCGATGAGAACGATGACCCGCAGTCGCGCCACGTGGAGGTGCTCGCGGAGCAGGCGGTCCGCTTTGGGCTGCAGGGGCGCGTCACCGCCTCCCACGTCACGTCGCTCCACTCCGCCCCCAACGACTACGCCTTTAAGCTGCTGCCGCTCTTGGCGGAGGCGGGGGTGCACGTGGTGGCCAACCCGCTCATCAACATCACGCTGCAGGGGCGGCAGGACTCGTACCCCAAGCGCCGCGGCATGACGCGGGCGCCGGAGCTGATGGCGGCTGGGGTGAACGTGTCGTTTGGGCATGACTGCGTGATGGACCCGTGGTACGCGCTCGGCTCCGCCGACCTGCTCGAGGTGGCGCACATGGGGCTGCACGTGGCGCAGCTGACGAGTCTGGCGGGCATGCGCGCGTGCTTTGACGCGGTGACGGTGAATCCGGCGCGCGCGCTCGGGCTCGAGGGGTGGGCGCTGGCGGAGGGGGGGCGGGCGGACTTCGTGCTGCTGCACGCGCGCGACCCCGTGGAGGCGCTCCGCCTCCGCGCGGCGCGCCGGCTGGTGGTGAGTCGGGGGCGCGTGGTGGCGGAGGGGCCGGCGCCGGCGATGCTGCTCACGCTGCCGGGGGAGGCGCCGCGCGCGGTGGATTTCTTGGGCGACGCGGGGCGCTGAGGGTGCGCGCGCCCCCGCCCGCCGCGCCCGCCCCGGCGCACGTCGCCTTCGTCGTCCCGCCGCTCACGGGGCACATCAACCCCACCGTCGCCGTGGGGCAGGCGCTCCTCGCCCGCGGGCACCGCGTCACCTGGGTGGGGCACGCCGAGGCGCTCGCCCGCTCCCTCCCCGCCCCTCTGCCCCCCGGCGGCGCCGTGTGGGCGCTCGGGGAGCACCTGAGCGCCGAGCGGCTGGGGGCGCTGCACGCGGGGCGGGAGGCGCGGGGGCTGGCGGCGTTTCAGTTCTTGTGGGAGGGGGTGCTGCTGCCGCTCGCCGAGGAGGGCTACGCGGAGGTCCTCGCCGCCCTCGCCGCGCTCAAGCCCGATCTGTGCGTGGTGGACCAGCAGGCGCTCGCCGGCGCCCTCGCCTGCCGAGCGCTGGGGCTGCCGTGGCTCACCTCGTGCACCACGTCGGCGGCGATCGTGGACGCCCTCGGGGAGCTCACGCAGCTCAAGGGGTGGCTCGACGCGCAGCGCGCCCGCCTGCTCGCCGCCCTGCCGCTCGCCGAGGCGACGCGCGCGCAGGTGGCGGCGGAGGAGCGCGAGATGGGCTCCTTTGAGCTGTCGCCGCGGGGGGTGCTGGTGTTCTCGAGCGAGCGCCTGGCGCGGGCGGCGCACCCAGAGGCGCGCTTTGGGGAGGTCTATCACTTCGTGGGGCCCGCCCTCAAGGTGGCGCGCGCGCCGATTCCGTTCGATTGGTCTCTGCTGCGCGCGGGGGTGTCGCGCGTGTACTTCTCGCTCGGGACGCTCAACGGGGAGCGGGGGGCGCGGGTGTATGCGGCGCTGTGCGAGGCGCTGGGGGGGGAGGCGGGGCTTCAGGTGATCGCGGCGGCGCCGCCGGCGCTGTTCCCGAGTCCGCCGCCGGAGAACTTTGTGGTGTGCGCGCGCGTGCCGCAGCTCGAGCTCCTGCGTCACGTGGACCTCGTGGTCACCCACGCCGGTCACAACACCACCTGCGAGGCGCTCGCTCACGGGCTGCCGCTGCTGGCGCTGCCCATCAAGGACGATCAGCCGGTGGTGGCGGAGCAGGTGCGGGCGGTGGGGGCGGGGCTGCGCTTGCCGTTTGGGCGCGTGACGGCGCCTAGGCTCCGCGAGGCGGTGTGGCGCCTGCTCCGCGAGCCGTCGTTCCGCGAGGCGGCGCGCGGGGTGGCGGCGGAGTTCGCGCGCGAGGACGGGGCGGACGGGGGGGCGCGGGTGGTGGAGGGGGCGCTGCGCGCGCGCGGGGCGGGGGGCGGGGCGGGCGGGTTGGGCGCGCTCCGCAAATAGGAAGCCGCTTCCGCGTTAGGGCGCTCGCCGCTCTCGCGCCTCGCCCGCGCCGGCGAGCGCCTCGCTCAGCAGGTCGCCGATGAGCGCGCGCGCCGCCGCCGCCGCCGCCTCGTCCCACTCGGGGCGCGCGCCGCGCAGGGGGGCGCGCTCGTCGCGCAGGTAGGCGCGCTGCGAGAGCTCGAGCTGTACGGCGTGGACGCCCTCGGCGGGGCGCCCGTAGTGGCGCGTGATGTAGCCGCCCTTGAAGCGCCCGTCCATCACCCAGGTGCGCGCGCCGGGGCCCTGGGTGGCGGGGTGGCGGGCGAGGAGGGCCTCGACGCGCGCGCGCGCCTCGGGGGCGCAGGCGCGCCCGGAGTGGGTGCCGATGTTGAGGTCGGGGAGGAGGCCCTCAAAGAGCAGGGGGACCTCGCTGCGGATGGAGTGCGCCTCCCACAGCAGCGCCCAGCCGTGGCGCGCCACGGCGGCGTCGAGGGCGGCGCGGAGGGCGCGGTGGTAGGGGCGCCAGTACGCCTCCACCCGCCGCGCCCGCTCCGCCGCGCTCACGTCGCCGCCGTGGGGGTAGAGGGGGGCGCCCTCAAAGGTCTCGCGGGGGCAGAGGCCGGTGGTGCGCTGCCCGGGGTAGAGGCTCTCGTCGCTCTCGGGGCGGTTGAGGTCCACGGCGTAGCGCGAGAGGTGGGCGGAGAGGAGGGTGGCGTCGTGGGCGGCGGCGAGGGGGGCGTAGAGCTCGCGCAGGTGCCAGTCGGTGTCGCCGCTCAGGAGGGCGGCGGGGGTGAGCTGGGCGGCGACCTCGGGGGGGAGCGCCACGCCCGTGTGGGGGGCGCTGATGATGAGGGGGCCGGCGCCGCGCGTCAGGTGGAAAAGTGGGTCGCTCATGGGCTCGTCTCCTCATTCTCCCTTGCGGGGCGCCCCAGAAGTCTTAAAGATGTGGGGCGGGCGCCGCGCGGCGCGCGCTCAAGACGACAGGACAGGACGGAGACATCAGACCATGAGCCACTCGGAGACTCAAGCGCTGCTCGGTGAGGTCGCGCGGCTGATCCTCGCGGTGATGGAGGAGGAGGAGGGCGCGGTGGCGATCACGCTCGAGACGCGCTTCCAGGCCGACCTCGAGCTCGAGAGCATCGAGCTGATCGCCCTCGGGGACGCGCTGCGGGCGCGCTACGGGGAGGGCCTGAGCGTGGCGTCGTGGCTCACCGCGCTCTCCCTCGAGGACCTGATGGACCTCAAGGTGGGCGACCTGGTGTCGTGGCTCGCCGGCGAGCTGGCCGCCGGGCGGGGCGGCTGAGGCGCGCGGTGCCCACCTCCTCCGCCACGCCCACGCCCCTCCACTACGCCCTGCTGTCGCCCCCCGGGGCGCCCCGCGGGCGGGTGGCGCTGCTGCACGGGCTGCTCGTGGGCAACCTCGCCGCCTGGTACCTGTCGTCGGCGCCGGCGCTGGCGGCGGCGGGCTATGAGGTCTTGATGTTGGACCTGCGCGGGCACGGCCGGAGCGCGCCCGCCCCCGCCGGCTACGACCTCCCCACCCTCGCCGGGGACCTCGCCGCGCTGCTCGATGAGGTGGGGTGGGGCGCGGGGCCCGTGGCGCTGGCGGGGCACAGCTACGGGGCGCTGGTGGCGCTGGAGTGGGCGCTGCGCCACCCAGGGCGCGCGGCGGCGGTGCTGGCGCTCGACCCCCCGCTCCGCGCCGGCGACCTCGCCGCCCTCCGCCTCGCCCCCCCCCCCGCGCCGCCTCCCCCCGCCGCGCCGCCCGAGGCGCTGCTCGCCCTCCTCCCCGCCCCGCTCCGCGCCGCCCTGGGCGCCTCCCTGAGCGCCGCCCAGAGCGCCGCCCAGAGCGCCGCCGCCCAGAGCGCCGCCCAGCCCGCCGCCGGGCGCCGCCTGCGCCGCGCCCTTGAGGGGTGGCGGGCGCTGCTCGCCGACACCACGCTGCTCGCCGACCTCGCGCGCCCCACGCCGCTCACCGGCGAGCGGCTGCGCGGGCTGCGGGCGCCGCTCACCGTCCTCTACGGCGAGCGCTCCCCCTGCCGCCCCGCCCCCGGCGAGGAGAGCGCGCTGCGCGCGGCGCCGCGCTACGCTGAGCGGGTCATCGAGGGCGCGGGGCACTATCTGCTCAACGAGGCGGCGGGGGCGGTGACGGCGCACGCGCTCGCGGCGCTCGGGGCCGCGGAGGGGGGGGGGGCGCCCGATGCCCAAGGTTGACGCGGGAGGGGTGGAGCTCTCTTATCAGCTCATGGCGCGCGAGGGGCGCGAGGGGGCGCCGCTCGCGGTGTACATCCACGGGCTGATCATGGACAACCACACGAGCGCGCTGTTCACCTTCGCGGGGGCGCTCAGCGAGCGCCGCGACCTGCTGCTCTACGACCTGCGGGGGCACGGGGCGAGCGCGCGCCCGGCGTGGGGCTACACGGTGGGGCAGCACGCCCTCGACCTGCTGGCGCTGACGGAGGCGCTCGGGCTCGGGGGGCGCCCGCTCTATCTGGTCGGGTGCAGCTTTGGGGGCGCGGTGGCGCTGGAGGTGGCGGCGCGGGCGCCGGGGCGGGTGTGGGGGGTGGCGCTGGTGGACGGGCACCCCAACTCCGCCGCCTTCCTCGCGCAGCTCGGGGGGGACCTCGCCGCCAGCGACGAGGAGCGCGCGGGGCTGATCGCGCGTCACTTTGAGCACTGGCTGAGTCGCGACCTGCCGCGCAAGCGCGAGCGCCTCGCGGCGCGGGCGCGGGGGCTGCTCACGGAGACGTCGCTGCTCGCCGACCTCGCCGCCGACGCCGCCCGCCTCGCCGCCGCCCCCCCGCCGCCGGTGCTGGCGCCGGTGCTGGCGCTCTACGGGGAGCGCTCGGACGCCTATCCCCTCGCCCGCGCCCGCCTCGCCGGCGCGCCCCGGGTGGCGTGGCGGGTGTTCGCGGGGCGGTCGCACGCGCTGCTGTGGGAGGAGCGGGAGGGGGTGGCGGGGGCGCTGGCGGGGTGGGGGGGGGAGGGCTGAGGGGGGCGCGGGCGGCGGGGGGCGCGCGCTCAATGGGTCGAGGGGGCAGGGGGGGCGAGCCGCTCACGCGGCGGCGGACGCGGAGGGCGCCTGCTTCGTTGTACCAGCTGCTCCCGCGCCCCACGCGCCGCGCGGTGATCTCTCCGTTGTCGCATGACGCGCTGCACGTCGGGATTGAGCCCACGGCCCACTCCCAGACGTTCCCGCTCATGTCGTGGAGGTCGTACCCGTTCGCCCGCCGTGTGCCCACGGGCTTGGTGCCGCCGTCGGCGTTCGAGGTATACCACCCCACCTCGTCAACGGTGTCTGAGCCTGAGTAGGTGAAGCCTTGTCCCCCCCCCGCCGCGTACTCCCACTCCGCCTCGGTGGGCAGGTCAGCGCTCAACCAGCGCGCGAAGGTGCGCGCTTGACCCCCGCCTCCACACACGCCCAATACTGCCCCACCGTCACCTCTGTCTTGGCCATGAGGAATGGGGCTCGCCGTCAGTAGAGCAGACTGAAGCCGCCTGCGGTAAGCGCGGAGCGGATGTCTGCCTCGCCGAGCGTCAGCGTGATGGTCTCGTCAGCATCGAGGCGGCGGGCGCTGCGGAAGTCGCTCTCCGCCCAGTCGGGCTGCGCGCCGCAGCGCTCATCGATGGCCGCGGTCTGCTCCTGCTGCCAGGCGTAGAGGCACTCGTTCCCAACATTCCCGCTCGTGTCGCCCTGCGTCGTGCAGTTCCAGGTGCAGTAGTCGAACTCGCCCTCTGCCGGCACGGGGCAGGCGGCGGCACAGGCGGCGGCAGCGGCCTCTCCCGCCGCGATGCGCTCGGCGTTGGCATCGATGCAGCCCTGAACCTCGGGCGTGTTCCAGCCCTCTCCGAGGAAGCGGTCGCGGCAGAGCGCGTTGTCGGTGCCCCGCGCCCACGCGTCGAGGTCAATCAGCGTGAAGTCTTTCAACGCGTAGGGAATGCCGTTGATGTCACGAAGCATAACGCCCTCGGCCTCGGCGCCTTCGACGAAGCGGACGGCGTATTGCGAGACGAGCGTGAAGCTGCTGAGCAGCGGCCCTGGCGTGGCGTCGCTGCCCGAGATGAAGTCGCCGAGCGTCGCCGTGGGCGGGAGCGCCGCGAGCGTACCCTCGGGGGCAACGACCACCACGCCGAAAGCGACTCGGCTGGCGTCCACGGGGCGCTCGGTCGCGCCTCCCTCCGACCAAGAGTCGAGCGTCGCGCCACGCAGGGCGGGGCTCGGCGGGGCGATGAGCGAAACATCGAAGGTCGCGGGCAGCACGGACCCGATCGCATCAACCTCGGCGATCTCCACAAGAACGGTCGTGTTGTCGTCAAGCAGGTTCAGCCACAGCACGCCCACCTCGAGCGACTCTCCTGCGGCTTTCTGCTCCGAGGTCACGAGCCCTGTCACCTGGATCAACCGATCGGCGCCATCCGTCGGCTCCAGCTCCGGCTCCACCGCGCCGGGTTCCTCCGTTGCAGGAGCCTCTGCGCTATCGGGCGCCGTCGCAGCCGTTTCCTCGTCGGTTGCCGGCGGCGTCGTAGGAGCCTCTGTGTCCTCGGGCGCCGTCGCAGCCGTCTCCTCGTCGGTTGCCGGCGGAGTCGGTGCAATCAGGTCACCGGAGACCGAAGCGGCGCCGTCTCCTGAGGAAGGCGCGAGTGGGGGCTCGTTCGCGCATCCTTGCGCGGTCAGGAGGAGCAGCAAGAGGGGGGTAACGGAGCGGTGAGGGGAAATCATGGACACTCCTTCGGAGACCTCAGCGGGATCGACGCCCATCTATGCTCAGCGCTTTAAGTAGTGTTCAGCTTGGGACGCGCGCTTGCGTAAGCTCTCATCGCTTGACCTCGCGTGTAGGCCGAGCACGTCCTCGTCAAAGACCTCTGTGTTGCCGCCTCGCTCAAGGGGACCGTTTCGGCGCAGGCGATAGTCATCAAAGAGCTCAAGGATGTACTTTTCTTTTTTGAGCGCGTGCGCGCGTGTTGAGCAGCGCCACGTCTGAAGCACGTTCACGCTCAAGCCTTCCTCAATCTCGTCTCGAAAACGCTCAAGCACATCGCTTTTAGCGGTGATGCCGATCTTGTAGTAGCGCCTGCCCCGCTTGTAGATCGACACATAGTAAAGCTGGGTCTCTATGTGACCGAGCGTGTGGGAGTAGTCGTCGTAAAAGGCGCTGAGGGGTTGAGAGGCGACCGCCTCGGCACGCCTCTGGAGCGCCTCTTCGCTTGAGATGTACACCTGACGCGTTCGCGCGGCGCTCGATGTGTTCTGTGAGGAGGTGTTTGAGGAGCTTGAGGAGCTGCTTGATGAGCCGTTTGAGCTTGTGAAGTGTTGATAGAGCAGCCAAATGATCAGCCAAAAAATAATCGTCTCCATGAGAGACCTCCTCGTGCGCTTGTTGACCTTGACGCTCTCTTGTTTCACTCAGCTTTAAGCTCTTCTCCTCGGAGCGCCTTCGCAGAGCCCGCGCTGAGCATCTCTGATGATCTAAAGTAGTACACTCAAACCCTACACCCCCCAAGCAAAAAGCGCCTAGGCTATTCACATGGGCGCTTTAAACTCCCCTTCGCGGGAGCTTGCGACGAAGCAGGTGAGTGAGGGCGTCAAAGACGGGCACGCTCCCCTCGCACTGCTCCGCCGCCACGCGCTGGTAGCCGCGCTCCTTGTAGCCCCTCAGCACCTCGGCGACCTCCTCCTCGGCTCATCTGTTCGCTCCTAGCGCCTACTCGCCGAGCGCGCGCGCCCGCGCGGCCTCCATGCGGCGGGCGGCGGCGCGGGGGTCGGGGGCGGGGGCGGGGGGGGCGCTGGGGGCGAGCCAGAGGAGGGCGCCGCCGGCGGCGCTGAGGGCGAGGCCGCTGATGAGGGTGGCGCCGGTGGCGAGGCCCCAGCCCGTGGCGCTGTCGTCCGCCGCCGTGAGCGC
>VGTA01000056.1 GCA_016874875.1 Deltaproteobacteria bacterium
GGGGGGGCTGCCCGTGCATAGGTTTTTGCCTCCGCGAGTGTTATCCGCTCTAGTGTGGCGCGTGGCGCGAGGCGCGTGGGGCGCGCCGCACGCTCGCACTCTAGCACTCTAGCACAAGAACAGGAGACGCTCGCTATGACCTCAGAGGACCCACTGCACATCTCTAGCGACCTCGCCACCGACCTGAGCGCGAGTCTCCACGAGGACCCGATTCCCTCGCGCGAGGGGGCGCGCTCGCTCGGCGAGGCGCTCTCGCCTGGGCCGGGGGGGGCGGTGACCGCGGCGGTGACCATGGAGCGCGCCTATGACCTGTTTATGGAGTGGACGATGGAGCTCGGCGTGGAGCTCTACCCGGCGCAGGAGGAGGCGGCGATGGAGGTGATGCTCGACCGCCACGTCATCCTCAACACCCCCACCGGCTCCGGCAAATCCATGGTCGCCCTCGCCGCGCACTTCTGGGCGCTCGCGCGCGGCAAGCGCTCGTTTTACACCTCGCCCATCAAGGCGCTCGTCAACGAGAAGTTCTTTGCGCTGTGCAAGCAGTTTGGCTCCGAGAGCGTGGGGATGCTCACGGGGGACGCCTCCATCAACCGCGACGCGCCCATCATCTGCTGCACGCAGGAGATCCTCGCGACCCTCGCCCTCAACGAGGGCGACGCGGGGCGCATCGACTACGCCATCGTCGATGAGTTCCACTACTACGGCGACCCCGACCGCGGCATGGCGTGGCAGCTGCCGCTGCTCGCCCTCAACCACACCCGCTTCCTGCTCATGTCGGCCACCCTCGGCGACACCCACCACATCGAGCGGCGACTCGAGGAGCAGACGGGGGTCCCCGTCAGGCTCGTCAAGTCCGAGAAGCGCCCCGTGCCCCTCGAGTTCTCCTACAGCGTGGAGCCACTCCACGAGACGATTCCGGCGCTCGTCAAGGAGCGCAAGGCGCCCATCTACGTGGTGAGCTTCACCCAGTCGGGCTGCGCGAGCATCGCGCAGAGCCTCACCAGCCTCAACCTGTGCGACAAAGACGAAAAGGCCAAGATTCAGGCAGAGGTCAAGGGGACGCGCCTCGACAGCCCCTACGGCCCCGACGTCAAGCGCTTCTTGCTCGCGGGCGTGGGCATCCACCACGCCGGCCTCCTGCCCAAGTACAGGCTGCTCGTGGAGCGCCTGGCGCAGGCGGGGGTGCTCAAGGTCATCTGCGGCACCGACACCCTCGGCGTGGGCATCAACGTGCCCATCCGTACGGTGGTCTTTAATGAGCTGGTGAAGTATGACGGGCGCAAGGAGCGCCTGCTCACCGTGCGCGACTTTCAGCAGATCGCCGGGCGCGCGGGGCGCAAGGGCTTTGATGACCACGGCTTTGTGGTGTGCCAGGCGCCGGAGCACGTCATCGAGAACACCGCGATCAAGCGCAAGCGCGACGCCAACCCCAAGCACAAGGCCCTCAAGCTCCGCAGCGCCCCCGAGGGCGTGAGCTGGGACGAGAACAAGTTCAAGCAGCTCATCGAGCGCCCCTCCGAGACGCTCACGCCGCGCTTTGAGGTGGATTTCGCGCTGCTGCTCAACCTCTTGCAGAGCGCCCACCGCGCCGAGGAGCGCGGCGGGGGCTACGGGGCGCTCGTGACGCTCATCCGCCGCACCCCCGCCCCCGCCGCCGAGCAGCGCGCGCTCCTGCGGCGCGCCAAGCAGCTCTTTGGGGCGCTCCTCAAGGCGGGGGTGGTGGAGCGGACCCCGGGGGCGCGCCCGGCGCGGGTGCGGGTGAGCGAGGACCTGCAGCGCGATTTTTCGATGCACCACAGCCTCTCGCTGTACCTGCTGCACGCCATCGGGCAGCTGCCGAGCGACGAGGAGGGCTATGAGCTGCGCCTCTTGAGTCTGGTGGAGGCGATTCTGGAGGACCCGGCGCTCATCCTCAAGCGCCAGAGGGACGAGGTGATCAAGGAGCGCCTCGCGGAGCTCAAGGCGGAGGGGGTGGAGTTTGAGGAGCGCATGGAGGCGATCAAGGAGCTCTCGTGGCCGCGGCCGGAGGGGGCGTTCATCTCGGAGACGTTCGAGGCCTTCGCCGCCCACCGCCCGTGGCTCTACGCCACGCCGGCGAGTCCCAAGTCGGTGGTGCGCGACATGTATCTGCGCTGCGCCACCTTCAACGACTACATCCAGCTCTACAACCTCAAGGTGGCGGAGGGGGTGGTCCTGCGCTACCTGAACATGACCTACAAGGCGCTGGTGCAGAATATCCCCGACGTGTGCAAGACCGATGGAATCCACGACATCATCGCCTACCTCCGCGCCACGATCCGCCGCGCCGACTCGAGTCTCATGGAGGCCTGGATGGGCATGCGCTTTGGTGAGCGCGCGGTGGAGCGCTTTAACGATCGCCTCGAGGCGGCGTCGCAGGCGGTGACGCTGGAGCGGCAGGACATCGCCGAGGACCCCAAGGCGCTCTTCGCCCGTGTCCGCGCTCAGCTCCGGCAGGTGGTGCAGGCACTCAGCCGCCGCGAGTACGCAGAGGCGCTCTTGGGCCTCCGCCTCCCGAGCGGCTTTGACCCCGACGAGGCGCCTGCGGACGCGCCCCTGCCCTCAGGGGCGTGGACGGCGCGGGCGCTCGAGGGCGCCCTGCGCCCCTACTATGAGGAGTTCGAGGAGCTGCTCTTTACGCAGGAGGCGCGCGCCAACCATAACACCGTCATCACCCCCGACGGCCCCCGCCGCTGGCAGGTGCGTCAGGTGCTCTTGGATGAGCGCGGGGAGCGCGCTTGGGCGCTAGAGGGGGTGGTGGACCTCCAGAATCAGGAGACGCCCGAGGGGGAGCTCTTTACTCTGCTGCGCGTGAGCGATGGGGCGTGGGGCTCAACAGAGGCTTGAGATCGCGCTTGATCTCGCGGGGGGCTTGGGAGACACTGCCCTGCGGGAGCGCGCCGCCAGCGTGACGCGCAGCGCCTCGCCCCGCGCGAGGCGCCGCCGCGCCCGCCGCGCCCCACATGAGGCTCTACACCCCACGAGAGGAGGCGCCCTACCATGAGCGATCGCCCCGCAGATCAAGCCACGCCGCCCGCCGCGACCCTCGCCGCGCCCCTCGCCGTCTCGCTCGCCGCCTCGCTCGCCGCCTCGCTCGCCGTCTCGCTCGCCGGGTGCCTCCCTGAGCCCGCGCTCACCTACCCCGCCCCCGCGCTCGACTTTGGCTCCCCCGCCGCGCCCCTCGCGCCGCGCCTCGACGCGGAGCCGCCGGCGCTCGGCGAGGACCTCGCGGCGCCGGATGAGGGCGTGGACATGACGCCGGACCCGCCCGCGCCCACGCCGCGCCTCACCACGATGGGCGTGGGCTGGGTGGGGGCGCCGCCGCCCCCCCGCGCCCCAGGGGCGGTGCGCCTGCTGGGGAGCTTTGAGTGGTCCTCGGGCGCCCTGCCGGCCCCGCCCCCTCGCCCTTGAGCGCCCCGCGGTGACGCGCTCTCCCTCTCACCTCTCCCCACGCCGAGGAGCCCCGCTATGACATCCCGCGCCCTGCTGCCCCCCCTCGCCCTCAGCGCCGCGCTCCTCGCGCCCGCCGCTGCCGCCGCGCAGGGGGCGGTGCCCCTGCTCCTGCGATACCAGGGCCTCATCGAGGGCGCGAGTCTCGAGGAGGGGGCGGAGCTGCCGTGCGCGCTCTCGCTGATTCCCGTGGGGGCGACCGAGGCGGCGTTCTCTGAGCAGGTGGTGGCGCCGGTGGTGGAGTCGCGTTTCGTGGTCACGCTCGGCGCCAACTCCGCCAACCCGCTCTCCCCAGAGCTCTTTCGCCAGCAGCTCAACCTCAAGGTGGAGTGCGACCTCGATTCGTCGACGCCGGGCGCTGAGCTGAGCGTCACTGAGCCGGTGGGCCACACGCCGCGCGCCGTGGAGGCGAACCGCGCGCGCGCCGTGGAGGGGCCCGTGGTGGCCACGGAGCTCCGCGTGGGGCAGGGCGACGCCGCGCGCCTCGTGGTGGACGCGCAGGGCAGCTGGGTGGGCGCGCCCATCATCCCCCGCTATAACGACCAGCCGCTGGTGGTGGAGGGCGCGTGGGTGGGCGCGGTGGACGCCCCCCTCGCCCGCGCCGCGCGCCTTGTGGGCGAGGTGCTCGACGTCAGCGTGGACGTGCTCAGCCCCGCGGCGCACGTGGAGCGCGTGTATCTGCGCGCGCTCTACTACGACTCCGCCCCGGGCGAGCTCGACGATCTGCTCGTCAACGAGGCGCGCGAGTGGGTGGGCGGCGTCAACGTCGCCGCCGCGCGCCTGGGCGCCGCGCAGGCCTCCTCGCTCGCCGTCTCCGGCGCGCTCGACGCTGAGGCCCTCTCAGCGCGCTCGGTGGTGGCGCGCGAGGCGGTGTCGGCGGCGTCGGTGGCGGTGACGGGGGCGGTGGTCGCCGCGGCGGTGCAGGCGGACGCGGTGCAGGCGGACGCGGTGCAGGCGGACGCGGTGCAGGCGGACTCGGTGCGGGCGGACTCGGTGCGGGCGGACTCGGTGCGGGCGGACGCGGCGACCCTCGGCGCCCTCACCCACGACGCCGGGGGCGCCGTGCTGAGCGCCGCGGGGCGCCTGGTGGCCCCCCTCGACCCGCAGGACGCAGACGCGGACGGCTTTAGCGACCTCGTGGAGGCGCTCCTCGGCGCCGACGTCGCCGACGCGGCGTCCCGCCCGGAGGACCTCAACGACAACGGCATGGCGGACGCCCTCGAGGGCGTCTCCCCCGCGTCCGCCGACCTCGCCGAGGTCTTCTCGCGGCGCTTTGAGGTGGCCGCCACCGCCGCCGCCTTGAACGCCGACCCCGGCTCAGGCGCGCCCTGGCTGGCGGCGGAGGTGGATCTGCGCGGGGAGGGCGCGGTGACCTCGGCGGACGTGGAGGTGTCGCTCACCCTCACCAACCGCGCCACGGGCCTGCCCGCGCGCCCTGAGCTGCTCACCCTCACCCTGCGCACCCCCGAGGGCGTGGACGTCCCGCTGCACGAGGGCGCGGCGGCGTTCGCGGGGCGCTACACCGACGCCGCGCCGCCGAGCGCCGCGTGGGCGCGCTTGTCGTCGGCGCCCGTGTCGGGCTTCTGGCAGCTCATCGCGCAGACGCCCGCCGGCGTCCGCGTGGACGTCAGCCGCTTTCAGGTGCGCCTCGGCTACACGTCCGCCACGCGGGTGGCGGTGGGCGCCGACCTCGACCTCGGGGCGGCGCGGCGGCTCAGCGGCCTCGCGGCGCCCGCGCGCGCCGATGACGCCACGCCTCGGTTCTATGTGGACGCGCAGGTGCAGGCGAGCGCCGCGGCGGTGACGGCGCAGGTGACGGCGGACCTCCGCGCGCAGCTCGCCGATGACCTCGACGCGCAGCGCGCCGCCCTCGACGTCCGCTACCCGACCGCGCTGCAGTACCGGCACCGCCTCTTCTACCCCGTTCACCCCCGGACGGGCCAGCCCAACCTCAACAACGACGCCGCCCTCGCCGGGGGGGTGAGCCCCACGCTGTGGCTGTCGAATCTCACCGCCGGCAACCTCAGCCTCAGCGACCTCGGCGCCCTCGTCACCGAGCGCGGGCAGGGCGCCGGGAGCGCCCTCCTCGCCCTCCGCCACGACCGCTTCGCGCAGGCCAGCGCCACCGTCTTCTCGGTGGTCCACTTTGAGGTGGAGAACCTCACCGACGGCGTCATTGAGTGGGACCTGAGCGTGCTGGCCTCGTGCGACCTGCTCGGGGGGCAGCCCTCGAGTCTCAGCCTCAACGGCGTGGACCTGTGGGTGACGACGCTGCTCAGCGGCGACCCCACGTGCCAAACGCCCCACAGCGCCACGGTCACGCTCCCCCTCCCCCCCAACGCCAAGAGCGACGTGGTGCTCTTGGGCGCCGCGGGGCCGCAGGACGGGGCGGGGGAGCGCGCGCTGCAGCTGGCGATCACCCAAGGCACCCTCGCCCTGCCCGCGGGCCTGCGCTTCGTGGCGAGCTGGGCGCGCTGAGGGCGCGCTGAGGGCGCGCTGAGGGCGCGCTAGGGCGCGCCTAAGGCGCGCCCGCCGACGCCTCCAGGCGCACCCCGATGGTCCCCACCCACACCCAGCCCTCGCTGCGGTATCCCGGGTAGCCGGGGTTGTTGGTCTGGAGGCCCTCGGAGGCGGCCAGGGGCGCGCCCTGCGGGTCCACGGCGGCGGGGAGCTCGTCCACCACGGGGTCGGCGGCGCGGGGGTCCTTGCGGTCCTCGCGGGGGAGGAGGCGGTGCCCCTGCGCCTGCGCCACGAACGTCACCCCCGGGCGCAGGCGCCACGACAGCCCGGCGGCCACGGCGAGCTGGCTGGGGTCCACGTAGCTCGCGCGCCCCACCTGCTCCGGCGCGGGGGAGGGGCGGTAGCGCGCGTCGAGCCCGAGGTCGAGGCGCTCGCCGCGGCGCCAGGCGCCGGCGCTGGCGTCCCACTGGTCCGACCAGCCCGCCGCCTCCCCGGCGCGGTTGAGGTAGCGCGACCACCGCGCCCACCCGGCGCTCGCCGTCAGCCCCCAGCGCTCCGCGTCGGCCCCGCCCGCCCGCCACGCCGCGCCGGCGCGGGCGCGGAGGGGGAGCATGCGGTAGATGTTGGCGAAGCTCTGCGGAATCGAGTCCTGCCCCTCGGGGTACGGGTACCCCCAGATGCGCGCCGCGCCCTCGCCGCGCACCTCCGATGACTCGGGCGCGTGGGCGCTGGCGTAGAGACTCCCCTCGCCGCCGAGCAGCCGCCGGCGCCCCTCGACGGAGCCGAAGGCGCTGAGGGCGGTGGACACCTCCACCCGCGGCGAGATCAGCGCCGGCGCGTCGACGCCGGCGCTGGGCATAAAGACGTCGCTGCTCGCCACGGCGCTCGTGGACATGCTCACCCCCGCGCCCACGCTCAGGGCCGGCGTGAGGGCGTAGGCGAGGGCGGCGGTGGCGCTGAGGCCCTCGAGGGCGTCGCCCCAGCGCTCAAACTTGAGCGAGTTGCCAAAGTGCTGCGCGCGCTCGTCCACAAACGCGGGGGACTGGAGCTCAAAGCGGTGCAGCGGCAGCAGGGCGTACACCCCCACGCGGAGCGCGCCGTCGAGCGGGGCGCCCTGGAGGCCCACGCCGAGGAGCGCCTGCTGCAGGCCGTCGGCGCTGAGGGCGCGCGCGGGGAGCGCGGCGGTGGGGGCGGGCTTGCGCGGCAGGGGGCCGGGGAGCGCGCCGGGGCGCCAGGCGCGGGCGTCGTAGACGCTCGCGGGCACGTCGGCGCTCGCCGGGCGCTCCAGATAGCGGAGCGAGAGCTCCTGCCGCACGAAGGTGAGGCTGAAGCTGCTGCGCGCCCGCGTCCACGAGAGCCCCGCCGGGTGGCTAGCCGCCACGCTCGGCGCCTCGCCGAGCGCCTCGCCCTCCCACGGCAGGAGCTGGTCGAGGGCGCCGAGGGCGCTGAGGGCGGGGGTGGCGCCCGCGGGCGCGGCGCCGAGGGCGCCGAGGGCGCCGAGGGCGCTGAGGGCGCTGAGGGCGCGCAGGGCGCGCGCGAGGAGGGGCAGACGACGCATGGGGGCCTCAGGGGGCAGGGGGCGTGGGCGCGGCGCACGGGGGCGCGGCGCGCGGGGGCGCAGTGTGAGGGCGCGCGCCGCCGATTTCAAGGCGCCGCGGTGGGCGCCGCGTCGCCAAAGTGCTCCGGCGAGACCCCCGCGCGCTCGCACGCGAAGCGCCAGAGGCGCGCTCGCTCGCCCGCCGGCGCGCGGCGGCCGAGCAGGTGGGGGTCGCGCGCCGCGCGGTCGAACCAGAAGCCGCTCGGCAGCGGCGCGGGGTGCCCGGCGAGCCAGGCCTGCGTGTCGGCGCCCTGCTGCGGCGTGCGGAGGCGCCCGGCCGTCCACCGCGTGAAGCCCGGCAGGGCGACCTCCACCCCCGGCGTGCGCGCCCAGCCCGGGTGGCAGCTCTGACTCTCGACGCCGCCCCAGCGCGCCGCCATGTGCGCGGCGAGCTCCACCTGCGCGCGCTTGGTGAGGGCGTAGGCGCGCACGCCGTCATATCCCGCCGCGGGCTGCGGCGCGGCGAGGGCGTCCACGCTGAGGCGGGCGGTGTACATGCCCCCCGACGACACCCAGACTACGCGCGCGCGGCGCGCCCCGAGCGCGGCGCTGCCCGCCTCGAGGGCGCCGCGGAGGCGCGCCGTGAGGCGGAGGGGGCCGAGCACGTGCGCGCCCACGGTGACGTCGAGCCCCTGCGCGTCGAGGGCGAGCGCGCGCGGCAGCAGCCCGGCGTTGTGGACGAGGGCGTGGACGGGGCCGCGCACCTCGGCGGCGGCGTCGTCGAGGGCGGGGAGGTCGCCGAGGTCGGCGCAGACGAGGGCGGGGCGCGGGGCGCGGGCGCCGGCGAGGGCGGCCACGTGGGCGCGCGCCTCCTCGCCGCGCGCGCGGCTGCGGCAGAGGAGGGTGAGGCGCGCGCCGCGCGCCGCGAGCAGCTCCGCCGTGGCGAGCCCGAGGCCGCCGCTGGCCCCTGTGACCACCACGTGTACGTCGTCGAGGGGCCCGAGGGGCTCAAAGCCGCGGGCGTGGCGCTCGTAGCCGCTGGCGTCAAACGAGAAGTACACGCTGGCGTCGAGCAGCGCGTCGAGGGGGGAGCGGGGCGGACTCATGGGCTCCTTGTGGGCGAGGGCGCGGGCGAGGGCGCGGGCGAGGGGGCGGCGGTCAGCGGAGCTCGCGCGCGAGGCGCGCCGCCACGCGCTCGCCGCCCACGGCGGCGGCGAGGGCGCTCTGGCCGGGGAAGTGGCTGTCGCCCACCAGGTAGAGGCCGGGGGCGGCGGGGCGGGGGCTCATCTGGAGGTACTGCCGGAGGCCGGCGCGGCGCGGGGGGCCGCCCACGTAGCCCCGCGGGCGCCCGGTGAAGCGCTCAAAGGTGCGGGGGGAGGCGGTCAGCGCCACGTAGACGCCCGCCGACCAACGCGGGCAGCGGGCGGCGAAGAGCGCGCGCATGTCGCGCTGCACGCGCTGCACGTAGGCGCCGCGGTCGGCGTCGCTGAGGGCGAGGAGGCGGCGCATGGGGACGTGGGTGGAGAGCGTGAGGACGCGCGAGCCGCGCGGGGCGCGCGTGAGCTCGCGCGCGCCGCTCACGGAGCAGAACACGTGGTTGCCCTCCATGAGGGGGGCGGCGGCATCGCCGATGAGCTGCCAGTGCTCCGCCTCGCACGCCTCGCCCGCCGCGCCCGCCTCGCCCCCCGCGCCCTCCTCGCTCACCAAGTAGAGCATCACCGCGCCCCAGCCGTCCTCCACCGCCCCCTGCGCGCGGCGCGCCCAGGGGCTGAGGGGCGCGGGGGCGCCGCCCTCGCGCAGGAGTCCCTCCACGGCGGAGGGGAGGAGGTTGGCCACCACCGCGCGCGCCTCGAGGTCGCCGCCGCGCGCGCTCACGCGCCAGCCGCCGGGGGCGGGGGCGAGGGCGCGGGCGCGCGCGCTCAGGCGCACCTCGCCCCCCGCGGCCACCACGGCGTCGCGCAGCGCCCACGAGAGCTCGCCGAGCCCTCCCTCCACGTGCGCCACCCCCTGCGCGTAGTAGTCGAGGGCGGCGAGGGCGACCGGCGCCTCCACGTCGCGCAGGCCGCACTGCGCGGTGATTTGGCAGGTGGCGTCGAGGTAGAGGCGCAGGGGCTCGAAGCCCGTGAGCCCAAACCGGTCGAGGAGCGCCGAGAGGGGGCGCCCCGCGCAAGTGAGGAGGGGAGCGTAGCGCGCCGCGCGTCCGGCGTGGGCGAGGAGGGCGCGCGCGGAGAGGGGCGGGAGCAGGTCGGTGTCGTCAAAGAGCGCCCAGAGGGGGGCGGCCACGCGCGCCTGGTACTCAAAGAAGCGCCGCAGCCCCTCGACGGGCGCCCCCGGGAGGGCGCAGAGGCGGCGCAGGAGCTCGCCGCGGTCGCTGGGGACGTTGAGGGAGAGGCCGTCGGCGCGCAGGCGGACCACGGGGTCGAGGGGGGTGAGGGCGAGGGGGAGGCCGTAGCGGTCGAGCCAGCGCCGAAAGGGCTGGCGCGCGCCAAAGCCGGCGGAGAGGGTGGCGCCGGCGTCAAAGCGGTAGCCCTGCCGCGTAAAGGTGCCCGCGCAGCCCCCGGGGTAGCGGAGCGACTCGAGGAGCGTGACCTTGAGTCCCCGCTCCGCGAGGGCGAGGGCGGCGCCGAGGCCGCCGAGGCCGCCGCCGATGACGGCGACGTCGACGCGCTGGGAGGGGGCGGCGGTGGGGGGCATGGCGGCGCTCTTGAGGCTGGGGGGGACGAGGGGGCGCGGGGCGCGAGCAGCAGATGCGGTAGGGGGGCGTGAGGGCGCATTTATTTTGCGTTTCGGCGATTCTTTTCCACAATGCTCCACCGCCCCGCGCCCCCCGCTCCCCGCTCCCCGCTCCCTGCGCCCCCCGCGCCCCCCGCGCCCCCCGCGCCCTCCGCTCCCTTCGCTCAGAGGCGTCGTTCGCAGCCATGCTCCCTCCACGCGCCGCCTCCTCACGGCGCTCACCCTCGCGCTCTCGTTGGCGCTCTCGTGCGCGCCCTCGTGCGCGCCGAGCGGCCTGCACACCGGCAAGAGTCGCGTCCTGAGCGCCTCGCCGCTGCGCCCCCCCCCCCCCCCGCCCCCCCCCCCCCAGCCCCCCCCCCCCCCCCC
>VGTA01000057.1 GCA_016874875.1 Deltaproteobacteria bacterium
AAATCAAGCTCACGCAACTAAAATCAACACCACAGCTAAAATCAACCCCGCGAGCGAACATGCACACGGACGCGTCGCCCCCGCCCGCCGCCCACCTCAGCGCCGCCCACCTCAGCGCCACCGACCTCAGCGCCACCGACCTCAGCGCCACCGACTGGCTCAGCGCCCTGCGCGCCGCCCACCGCGAGGAGCTCGACGAGCTCGCGCGCCTGAGCCCGGCGGTGGCGGCGGAGGCGGCGCGCCTGCTGCGCGACCACCCGCGCGCCGAGGCCCGCGCCGAGGCGCGCGCCGCCGCAGAGCACCTGCACGCCCACGAGGCGCTGCGGCGCGCCGGCGCCCTCGCGCTCCGCGACTACGCCGCCCTGCTCGCCGCCCCCGCCTGCGCCCTCGCCGCCTACGCCGGCGACCTCCACGACGCCACCCTCCGCGCCCTCCGCGCCCTCCCCGACTCCCCCGCGCGCGGCCGCGCCGCGACCAAGGCCTCCGCGGACCGCGACGCCCTCCTCGCCGCCCACAGGGCCGCCGCCGAGCGGGGCGTGCGCGGCGCGCTCGACGCCGGCGCGCGCGCCGCCCGCGACGCGGCGCGCGCCGCCACCCGCGGCGCCCTCGAGGACCTCCTGCGCCGCTGGCGCGCCGCCCGCGAGCTCCTCGCCGCCCTGAGCGGCGGCGGCGTCGCCCGCGCCCTCGGGCGGGGGCGCGACCAAGAGGAGCGCCTGCTGCGCGACGTAGACGTCGACCTGCTCCGCGACCTCGGCGCCCTCGCCGCCTCCGAGGGCGTACAGGAGCTGCTGCGCGAGCTCGGGCGCATGCGCGCCGCGCAAGCGGAGCTCGAGCGCGCGCGCGTCGAGGAGGTCACCTTCCGCCTCACCCGCCGCCCGTCCGCCTACGTGCGCGAGGAGCTGGTGGGCGTCACCCGCGGCGCCGACCTCGCCCGCCTCCTCCCCAGCGAG
The DNA here is from genome assembly GCA_016874875.1 of Deltaproteobacteria bacterium. Taxonomy (GTDB): domain Bacteria; phylum Myxococcota_A; class Bradymonadia; order UBA7976; family VGTA01; genus VGTA01. Next base: position 951 of record VGTA01000057.1, read on the forward strand.
TACGCCCTGCTGCGCGCCTCGGAGGTGGTCGGCGAGGCAGGCGGCGAGGCAGGCGGCGAGGCGGGCGGCGAGGCGGGCGGCGAGGCGGGCGGCGAGGCGGGCGGCGAGGCGGGCGGCGAGGAGGCGGAGCTCCTTGAGCTCCTGTTCTGCCAGCGCCTCACCGAGCGGAGCCTCAACGTCTACGCCCTAGAGGGCCAGGCGCTCCTCCCCACCCCCGAGCGCCGCCCTCGCGCGCGCCAGCGCGCCGGTCGCGGGCGCGGGCCTTTTGTGATGTGCGTCGACACCTCCGGCTCGATGCACGGCGAGCCAGAGCGCGTGGCAAAGACCCTAGCGCTCGCGCTCCTGCGCCAGGCCCTCGAGGAGCGCCGCCGCTGCTACCTCATCAGCTTCTCAGCTCAGATCGAGACCCTAGAGCTCACCGATCTCCACCGCTCGCTCCCCGCCCTCCTGCGCTTCCTGCGGATGTCGTTCCACGGCGGGACGGACGTGGAGCCGGCGCTGCGCCACGCCCTGGGGCTCATCGAGGAGCGTGAGGAGTATCGTCGCGCGGACGTGGTCGTGGTGAGCGACTTCGTGATGCCCGCCCTCTCGCCCGAGCTCACCGCCCGCGTGCAGGCCCAGCGCGCGCAGCGCACCCAGCTCCACTCGGTGGTGGTGGGGGCGCACGCGCAGGGGAGTCCGCTGGAGGTCTTTGACAGCGAGTGGCGCTTTGGGCGAGGGGGGTGGGGGGAGCTGCTGCGGGTGGCGGGGGCGCGATGAGGGTCGTAAGCGCGTTGGGCGAGCGGTCGCCCGCCCCCGCTGCGAAAGCGACCCGCTTGACAAGCCTCACGCTCTCTGCGCTAAGCTCTCTCATCTCTTAGGCGTGTTGCCTAAGAGATCTGAGAACAGCGCGCCAAAGGAGCGTTAAGTGCTTTATTTTGTTGACCATATCCTAACATTTATGAGGCTCGGCGAAGCCTCCAACGATGACAGCCCCTGGGACGCAGGGCAGAGCGCCGAGGGCGCCGAGGGCGCCTCCCCCCCCGAGGGCGCCTCCTCCCCCGAGGGCGCCGCGGGCGCCTCTGGCGACAAGGAGCGCGAGCGACTCACCCACGCAGAGGAGCGCAGGACATGACTCAACCCGCGTCGCTCAAGGAGCCCTCGACCGGGGGAGACCACACGGTCATTCGTCCTGGAGCCAGCGCGCGGGGCTGAAGTCCTGCTCCTCGCGCGAGAGCGCCCCCTCGGGAGTCAAGACGCACCAAGAGAGCGGGCGCTTGAGCTGCGAGGCGCAGGTGGAGACGAAGACGGAGAGGCGGGGGTCGGCGGCGACGCTCGGGGACATCACCCAGTCGGCGCTGGCGCCGTAGCGCTTGATGTACTTCCAGAGGGTGATGCGGCTGAGCTTGCCGTCGAGGGTGATATTTTTGCGCTGTTGAGCCGTGAGGTCACTCTTTAGACTCGGGTCGAGCGTCGTGAGATCATCGTACTCCTTCGCGGAGGTGGTGAGCAGGAGCGTCCGGCCGCTGGAGCTGCTCTTTGGAGGCGACACCGAGGGGGACAGGGCGCGGAAGTCCTCTAGGTGCGCGCCGAGGGCGCCGAGGAGGTCTTGGCTTGAGTCGCCCGCGCGGTCACCCTTCTGCGAGAACTGCGCGTGCATCACCGTGTTCCGCAGCGGGGCGAAGTCCTGATTCGGCTGACTCCCGCGCTCCGCGCGCCCCTGGCGGAGCGCCTCATACGAGATCCACCCCTCCGCCATGGTCGCCAAGAGGGCGGGGTAGCTGCCGAGCGCCTGATAGCGCGCGGCGAGGCGCTGCATGAGCTCTAGCCCATCGCGGCTCACCAGCCTGTCACCGCCGAGGCCCTCAGGCGCCTCCGGCGGCAGCGTGAAATCCGCTGACCAGCTCTTGAGCGCCTTGAGGGTCTCCTCGAGCATCCCCCAGCGCTCCTTAAGCTCCCCGGCGCTGATGTGCTCAAGGGCCTTCGCGACCTCCGCCGCGAGGCGCGGGGCGCTCTGGGTGGCGAGGTCGCGGGTGCGGATGAGGTGCAGGTCGTCGCTCACGGCCCGCGTGCTCTCTCTGAGCGCCGCGAGCCAGGCGAGGTCGCCTGTGGGCGTGGCGCTCAGGTCATCGAGGGCCTCCCCGAGCGCCTCGGCGCGGCCATAGCGGATGAGGTCGCTGAGGGCGTTGTTGAGCTGCTGGAGCCCTAGGAAGGGGGTGATGTCCCAGACGGGGCGCCTGTCATCGCCGAGGCTCTTGTCCTCAAAGGCCCCGTAGAGCACCCGCAGGCGCGGCACATCCCGCGTGAGCTCGATGCGCTCCCACTCCTGCAGCGTGAAGAGCGCCGCGGCGAGGCCGATGATGGGCTGGGTGCGGAAGCCGTGGGTCACATCAAAGATGAGCTCCTCGGGGGGCTCCTCCTCGCCGAGGTGGGGGAGCGCCTCGTGGGAGAGGAGCGCGCGGTAGGCGTTGAAGGTCTGGTAGAGGCTGCTCTCCTGCTGGCTGTTGACCTCGGTGAGGTGGACGATCGGGAAGGGGTGGTCTGCGGGGATCTCTGCCTGGTTTGAGAGGCTGCTCCACAGCCCCGCGTCGCGCCCGAGGCGGTCGCCGTTGAGGGGGATGTCATCAGCGCGCCTGTTCACGAACCGCACCCACTCCTTCGCCACCTCCGGTGTGGTGACCCCGCCGATGCTCGTCACCGCGAACAGCTCCGCGAGGGCCGCCTGGATGTGGCTCGTCTTGGCGGAGTCCCGCCCGTCGCAGACGTAGCGCACGGCCTGATAGGACTTGGGCTGATCCCACTCTTTTGCGCCGCCGAGCCCAAAGGTGGTCACGAGGCGCCTGCGGCGCGGCTGGGTGGTGGAGGGCTGAGCGTGTGTGTTCATGTGCGTGTTCCTGTTCGTGTTCGTGTTCGTGTTCGCTGACATCGCGCCTCCCCCTACGCCCGCCACGCGCGGAAGCGCACGAACTCAAAGCGCGAGCGCTTCTCGCCGTCCACCTCCTCCACCACGCGGAGGGTGGTGGCGCTGTAGCAGCGCACCCCGCGCGCCTCAAGCGCCTCCACGAGCTCCACGCACATCAGCGGCTCCCCCGCCACCATCGCCGCCGCCACGCGCCGCTCCCCCTCGCTCGGCGCCCCCCACCCCTTGACCACCTCCGCCGCCGCCGCCTTTAGCGCGCCGGTGTCGAGGTGGGGGTCTACCGCCGGGAAGGTCACGTCGATCACCTCTGCCCCCGGGGCGAGCGCGAGGGCGGCGGCGCGCTGCGCCTCCGTCCAGCTGGCGCTCGGGTGGTTGGAGAGATTCCAGAAGGCGAGGGGGCGGGGGTCGCGCGCCGGGGGCGGCAGCGCGGAGGTGGGGGGCGCTAGAGTGGCCGCGCGCGAGCTCAGCCCTCTGAGCGCGTCGTCCTCCACGAGCTCCACGATCAGCTCGCGGCGTCTGCCGTCGCGCACGTCTTTGATCTTCTTGTTGAAATTCTCTAGCTGATTCAAGGAGTTGATGACGTATGTGTTTCCGTTATTAAAGGCGCGGAGCACGCCCGCGATCTCGCTGCGGGTGCACTGCTCGCGCTGGAAGGCGTCGCGGATCTGCTCTTGGTGACCATCGGGGTAGCAGATGGTGATGGTGATCCACTCATCGTCGCGCTTGGCGCTCCAGTACGCGAATGCAGCGAGGAAAGCGAGCGCCACGGCGCTCCCCGCGTCGAGCGCCCCGATGAGGACTCTTGCGGCTTGGAGCAGGTCTCGCTCGTGCAGGAGTTGACGCGTGAGCTCTGACCAGTCGGCGGCGAGGAGGATCAAGAGGGCACCTAAAACGATGTAGAGATAAAATACTCTAGACTTTGTCACCTGAGTGCGCTTTCATTTGTTTTTTATTTTGATCTTCTGCATCAAAGATCCACATTGTTGCACAATTTTTACATAAAATCAACATGAGATCAACATGAATATAAATCTCACTCGCCGCACGCGCCGGCGAGGAGGGGAGCTGGGGCGCGCGCAGAGCCCCGTCACGCCCCCGCGAGCCACCTCAGCGCCGTGGCGCGCTCGCCCATGAGGCGCGCGTAGAGCGGCGTGAGCGTCAGCCAGCGCGCCGCCCGCGTAGAGCACCTCAAGGCGCTCAGGGCGGTGCTGCATCAGCACGCAGACCGCCGCCTCCGTGAGCGGGCAGGGCCAGAGGCGCTCGAGCTCGTAGAGGCAGGCGCGGGCGCTCGTGCGCTGCGCGTCGCTGAGGTGCGCCCACAGGAGGAGCGCCTCCTGCGCGCCGCGGGCGAGCAGCTCAGGGAGGTCGCGCTGGCGCTTTTGGACCTCGCGCAGGCACCACACGGACCACTCGTGATCTTGGAAGAGGAACAGGCCTAGCGGGCGCTCGTGCGTGAGCTCGAGCGCCACGCTCAGCCACGGCGTGCGCTCGCCCTTGGGGGTGGCGCGGAGCACCTCGAGCTCCCCCTTGAGCTCCTCGCGCTCACGCGAGTACGGCCCCCACGCCCCCAGCTCCATGAGGCGCGCGGAGGCGCGCAGCGGGTAGTACTCGTCCTCGAACAGCTCAAGGGAGAGCGGCGTGTAGCCCTGCTCGATGGCGAAGCTGAGGAGCGCCCCGGCGGAGGGCAGCTCGCCCTCACGGCGCGCCTCGCGCTCAAAGGCCGCCAGCGGCGAGCTGAGCTTGAGCCCCGGCATCACCTTACGCCAGGGGCTCTCCCCCCCGCTGCGCGCCACCCCAGTGCGGCGCGCGCCGTCATGGAAGTGGAGGTCGCTGGCGCGGAAGGGCCGCATCTGGCGCGCCTCGCGGTAGCGGTTCAGGAGCGGCAGGAAGACCCTCAGCTCGCCCTCGCCGATATCGAAGATGAGCTTCGTCCACTCGCGCCCGCTGCGCCAGGTGGCGCTCACCGCCTTGAAATCATCATCGCTGAGGCGCCTCCCAGACCTGTTGATCGCGTCGGCGCGCCTCATCGCCCACTCAAAGAAGTCGCGCTGCTCGCGGATGTGGCGCATGGGCGCCTCAGCGCTCACGAGCACCACCTCCGCCGCCCGCTGCGCGCGCGTCGCCTCCTCAAGGGGCGCCGCGCTCTGCGCGAGGCGCTGCGCGCAGCGCTGCTCCTCCGCCGAGATGTCCCGCATCGCCTCCTCGACCCTCGCGCGGTCGCGCTCCTCCTCCTGCCCCTGCGCCCCCTCCGCCGCGCCGTGCTTCTGGAGGCGCTTGAGCTCCGCGCGGAGGTCCGCCCGCTGGCGCGTGAGCCCCTTGAGCCGCAGCTCATCGGCGCGGCGCGCGTCAAAGATCTGCTGCCACCTCTCTTTGGCGACGCCCACCTCGTCGCGTATTTTTTGCGTCACGCGCTGTTCCTCGTACCGCTCCATCGCGCCCATGAGGGTGTACAGCGGCAACAGCGTGAGCCCAACCCAGTGGCTGTGCGCCGCGCGGATCAAGGAGTACCCAAAGCCGGTGAGGCTCTCCGCGCGCTTCAGGTGCTCGTTGATGAAGCCCACGAAGGTCCCGCGCAGGAAGAGCGCCTGCGCCATGGCCCAGAGCCCCATGAGGTGCGTGAGCGCCCCCGCCTGCACCGCGCTGATCGCCGCCGCGCTCTCCTTGGGGAGCGGCTCGGCGGTCACGCGCCGCCACGCGGCCTCCTCCCAGGCGGTGAGGAACGAGCGCAGCTCGCTCATGGAGCAAGCGGAGAGCTGCTCGAGCACGTCGTCCTCAAGAAAGACCAGCGCCTCGCGCGCCGGGCGCTCAACCCAGTGCCCCGCGAGCTCAAAGGTGATGTGGAGCCACGCCTCCGAGAAGGCCTGCGCGGCGCTCACGCGGGTGGGCGTGTGACTCAGGCGCAGCTGGCCCATCAAGAAGATCAGGTCCTGGATCCCTTGCCGCCACTCACCGCCGAGGAGCTCCCAGGACTCGTGAGGCCTGTAGGTGTGCTTCTCGCTTGGCTCCACGAGGCGCGCGCGGCGCCCTGAGTACGAATAGGCGCGCTCGACGTGAGGGTCCCAGTCGCGCCACACGAGGCGCTTCGGCGAGAGGTCGCGCTCGCCGTCCTCGCTGAGCTTGCCATACACGGCGAGGAGGCCACGCTGCTCAGGCGCCTGAGAGACCTTCACGTCGTCTCCCCACGCGGCGATGGCGGCGCGGTAGCTGCTGACGATGGCCTTGCGCGTGTGCTGGAACTGGTGCTGGTTGAGCTGCATCTCGTTCATGAGGCGGTTCGAGAGCTTGAGCGAGCTGTAGCGGTCTAGCCCGCTGAACTCCTGCAGTTCGAACAGGTTTGAGAGTCGGCGCGGCAGGTAGCTCCACGGCGCCTGGAAGGGGTTGAGCTCAAGCGGCCTCAGCTTGGGGTGGTGGGACTCATAGTAGCTGGTGGCGCCGAGCACGAACTCCGTGTCGGAGAGCGAGAGCGAGGGCGGCGCCTCCCCCCTGACGTTCACCGCCGGCCTCATCCGCTCCACGCGCAGGGCGTCGTCGCGCGCGATGGAGGAGATGTCTCTGAGGTGCGGGCTCTTGCGGAGCTGAGAGAGCTTCTGGTGCGGGTCGCGCCGCTCCGAGTAGCCCTTGCGCTCCTCGTCGTTGAGGAGCGCCCACAGGTCCGGGCTCCCGCGCAGGCCGCGCTCTCGGTCCTCGCCGCTGAGGGCGGCGAGGGCGCCTGAGAGCGGGCGCTCCTGCGAGAGCGAATCGGGGGTGATGGCGCGCGCGGCGAGCCGCGGCGCGAGGAGGCTCGCGAGCCAGCGCGCGCCGCTCTTCTGAGGCATCCCCCCCTCCACGGTGCGCCACGCCCCCTCGAGCTCGCCGCTGCCCTGCCCGTAGCGCGCCCACGCCTCATGCGCCGCCACGAGGTCGCCGGCGCGCTCGGCGCGCTTGGCCTCGCAGCGCGCCACGTCGAGCGGCAGGCCCGCCTTGGCGTAGTCACGGATCGCGCCCGCGTAGTCCTCTAGCCCCTCGAGCAGCTCGGCGGACTCCCTAAAGAACCCGCCGAGCCTGTAGAGCTCCGCGGCCAGCTTGGGGCGCCCCTCGGCGGCGTAGCGCGCCGCGGTCCGTGACCAGTCCTGCTCCTCTTGCGCTGAGTGCAGGTGCGACATCTTGATGTGGCGCTCCCAGGTCACCCGCGCGATGCGCTCGCCGCTGTCGTCGTCCGCCACGCTGAGGGGCGCGGAGCAGGGGGCGAGCGCGCTCAAGAAGGTGTCCTCTGCGTCCTCGCGTGAGCCCGTCCACACATAGGCGAGCGAGGTCCGCGCGCGGGTGGCGCTCACGTAGATCTGGTTGAACTCGAAGTCCCGTATCCCCTCCACGCGGCTGGTGGGGAGCGGGGGCGTGAGGGCGAGGACGAGGTCGAACTCGAGCCCCTTGACCTCGAGGGGGGTGAGGACGCGCTCGAAATCGATCTCTAGGGCCTTCGCCTGCGGGAGCGCCAGGAGGCTCGCCACGAGCTCGTCGCGCTCCGCGGCGGAGAAGGAGATGAGGCAGAAGGAGGGGACGGACTTTGAGAGCATGACGATGTGGCTGAGGAGCTCCTGCTCGTCGCTGACGCGGACGGACTGCGGCTGCCAGGTCCACGGGTGGTCCTCCGCGCTCTCCCCCTGGCGCTCCTCGCGCGCCTCTGACGGCGCCTCAAGCTCAACCGTGCGCGCCGCGCGCCACCGCGACTGGCCGCCCTGGGGCCCCGTGAGCGCCTGCGCGCCCTGCTCCTCGTCGCCCTCGCCGGGCGCCCACGCGCCGCGCTGCTTCAGCTGCAAGATGCGGCGCGCGAGGAGCTGGACGCGGCGCGGGTTGCGGAAGTTGACGCTCAGGTAGATCGGCTTGAGGTCGCGTAGGGCGTCGAGGCTCGCCCACCCCTCGCCGTGCTGGCGGCTCAGCAGCCCCTTGAGGCGGTTGCCGCTCCACCAGATCACCTCCTTGACGCGCTCCCAGCGGAAGCCGCTCGGGTTGACGATCTGGTTCTCGTCCCCCGCCACCACCCACGCGCGCGGGTCGGGGACGCAGAGCGAGATGAGCTGCAGCTCTAGCTGCGTAAAGTCCTGCGCCTCGTCGATGAGCAGGGTCGTGTAAGCGGACTGGATCTGATCCGCGCGCGTGAGGAGCTCAAGGCAGGCGTTGAGGCGGTCGCCGCCGCAGCCCTCGAGCTGATGCTCGTAGGCGGTCACGGCGCCCTTGATCAGCTCTTGGTCGTCTAGGAAGCGCACGTCTTTGCCATAGCGCTGGGGCGCTAGCACATAGTCGCGCTTGCTCTTGATCAGCGCGGCGCGCTCCTGCTCGATCTGGCGCGCGAGCGCGTCGCGCTGGCGTTGCTGCTCTCTGTCGCGCAGATAGAACGCTTTGCGTTGCTCCTCAAGCGGGTCATTCTTCTGTATGGGCTTGCGCTTCGGGTGCGCGCGCCAGTCCTCTTCTCGCGCGAGCTGCTCGCGCTGTTTGGTGGTGAGCTGCGACCGGTCTTTGATGCAGATGTCCTCCCCCTCCGCCGTGCGCCAGAGGTCTGAGTGGACTATCTGCTCGCGCTGGAGCTCCTCAAGGCGGCGCTGCCGTTCGGTGTAGGCGTCCACGTCCACGCGCCCCTTCCACATCCCCCTGAACTCCGCCCACGCCGCCTCCCGGAGCGCCTCGGGCAGGTGGCGCACAAAGCGCCCCCGCGCCTCCTCTTGGCTGATGTAGCTCGCGTGCTGCGTGAGCCCGAGGCGGGTGAGCCAGTCGCCGATCAGCTCGTCGATGGTCATGATGGACGAGAGGGCGCGGGCGCGGAGGGGCGAGTCGCCCACGAGGCGCTTGCAGTAGTCGGCGAGCCTCTTGTGGTAGGTCACCAATATGGGGCGCTCCCCCGCCTCTAGCTGCTTGAGCAGCAGGTTGATCAAGAGCGTCGTCTTGCCGCTCCCGCCGCCCCCCGAGAGGAGCAGCGGGGCGCTCTTGAGGTCGCGCAGGCTCTCCATGGTCTGCTCTTCGCTGAGCACGAGGTGCTCTGAGACCCACTCGTCTCGCACGTCGTTGTGCTTGAGCGTGAGGAAGGTCGGCGGCCTCACCCCTCTCCACTCAAATGATGGGTCTCCGACGATGATCGGGCTCGGCGGCGCGGCGAGGGCGCTCTCCTCAATCGTCAACTGGAGACACTTGAAGCGCTCTCCTGTGAGGCGCGCGAGGCGCTTGAAGACCCTGTCGTGACCGTCGAGCGCCCAGAGCTGAATGACGCTCTCTCCCATGTGCTGTCCATAAGACCAGCAGAGCCGGAGGTCGCCCGTGACGGTGCTCTCAAAGACGGTGAAGTTGTCGCTGACGCCGCGTACCGCGTGGCGCGCGCACTGCGGGGCGTTCGTGGCGAGCTGATGGATGACCTTGTCGTAGTTTGTTTTATATTGTTTGTGCTTGATCAGGTCCTGTAGGCACTCAGGGGTGATCAGGATCGTCTTTAGCTGTTTGTGTGTCACGCGGCGCTCTCTTTTGGTTGAGTTCTTTAGATTGAGTTGGGTCACCCGTAACGCGCTCGCGGCGCTCTTAAAGACAAGCGCAAACCCCTGCCCCTCGAGCTGGTCGAAGCGCGCGAGGCGCGTGTGTGCGTGTAAGGAGAAGTGCGATTGCGCGCGCCTCTATTTTGACCCGACGGCGGGGAACGGGTATTCGCGGGC
>VGTA01000058.1 GCA_016874875.1 Deltaproteobacteria bacterium
ACGGGGACTGGCGCTGGCAGTACCTCGACGAGGACGGCGCGTGCAACGACTGCGCCCTGGGCGCGTCGTGCTCAGGGTGCCACACCACCCCCGCGTGCGTGGGCTTCTTCTGCACGCAGCCCTGAGGGCGCGCCGCGCGCCCCGCGCCCCGCGCCGCCGCGCCTTAAGGCAGGCGGCGCTTGCCGTAGACGTCGTAGCGAATCACGGTCCCGGTGATCGAGGCGGTGGGGGCGGGGCCGGGGAGGGGGGGCGCCCTGAGCGGGCGCTTCACCACCACGCGGTAGACCGCCGCCGCCAGCGCCGCCGCCAGCAGCCGCCCCGCCTCGCCCTCGTCGGGGGGGGCGGCGGCGAGCGCCTGCAGCACCTGCGCCTCGCGCGCCACCGCGGCCGATTTGTCGCGGTGCGGGAACATCGGGTCTAGGTACACCACCTCCGCCTCCCCCTCCGCGAGCGCGGGGAGGCGCGCGAGGGCGTCGGCGTGCTCTAGGCGCAGGCGGACCGCGGCAGGGGCGGCGCAGCGGCGCAGGGCGTCGCGGGCGAGCTCAAAGAGCGCCCGCTCGCGCTCAAGCGCCCACACCTCCGCGCCGGCGCTCGCCATCAAGAACGCCTCGCGGCACAGGCCGGCGGTGGCGTCCACCACGCGCGGCGGGCGCGGGCGCGCCGCCCCGGTCGCCTTAAAGAGGAGCTCCCCGCCCTGCCGCGCGCGGCGGTCGAGGGCGCCCTCGTCAAAGGAGAGCGTGAAGGGGCGGGCGAGGGCGGGCAGGCGCACGGCGAGGGCGCCGGACTCGTCGCGGGTGAGCGGGGCGCCCGCGGGCGGGGGGGGCGGCGGGGGGCTCACGGCGGCGCCTCGCTCGCGCGCAGCGGGCGCACCTCGCAGCCCGGGGGCGCCGTGAGGCGCGGGCGCGCCGCCCGGGCGCCGCGCAGGCGCTTGAGCTTCTCGATGCGCCTGTAGACCTCGGCGGGGAAGGCGTCGGGGCGCAGGAGGGCGGGGTTGAGCAGGAGCTGGTCGCCCTTGCGCAGCGCGCGCAGGTCGAGGTGCGGGTTCCACAGCTGTGCCAGCTGCAGGCAGACGCTTATGTGCTCCTCCTGGCAGCCGAGGGCGGCGCGCAGCTCGGCGGCGCCCTCGTGGGGCTGCAGGGTGAAGAGGCGCCACTCGTGCAGCGGCAGCATCAGGCGCACCGACTGCCCCGCCTGGAGCGGGCGCTCGCGGGTGACGTCGTTGAGCGCGGCGAGGTCCCCCGCCCAGCGCTGCCAGCTGCCGAACAGGAGCGTGAGCAGGAAGCCCTCCATGCCGCGCGGCACGCGGTAGCTGCGGTAGGTGAACTCTATGGCGTCGCAGGGCGCCCCCTCGCCCGCGCCGTCGCCCGCGCCGTCACCCGCGCCGTCGCCTGCGCTCGCGCCCTCGCCCTCGCTCGCGCCCTCGCCCTCGCCCTCGCCCTCGCTCGCGCCCTCGCTCGCGCCCTCGCTCGCGCCCTCGGTCGCGCTCTCGCTCGCGCTCTCGTCCTCGCTCGCGCTCGCGCTCGCGCCCGAGCCCGCGCCAGCGCTCTCCCCCGCCGCGCTCTCCCCCGCCGCGCCCCCTCCCGCCGCCCCCGCGCTGCCCGAGGCGAGCGCGGGGGCGCGCACGCGCACGAGGGTGCTCATCAGGTGGGCGCTCAAGACGGCCTCCGGCGGGGGCGGGGGCGGGGTGGGGCGCGCGGGGCGCAGCAGCGGCGACGAGAGGAGGAGCGCGAGGAGCGCCCACCCCGCCCACTGCGCGGCGCGGTAGCTGAGGTTGACGCTGGCGCGCAGGTGCGTGAGGGGCGGCGTGTGGGGGAGGGCGCGCACGTGCAGCAGCTCGCCCCCCTTGAGCAGGAAGACGTGGAGCGGGTCGCTGGGCAGGTTGGCGCGGAAGTGGTGCACGAAGGCGCGCCCGTCCACCACGAAGGTGAACCGCTCAAAGCTCACCTCCTCGCCCTCGTAGCGCGGAAACGAGAACGCGCCAAAAGAGTCGCTGAAGGTGCGGTAGCGCTCGTTGAGCCACACCTCCACGCCGGGGGCGGGGAGCTGGCGCTCCGAGAGCACCTGCCCGCGGATGAGCGCGGGCCAGCGCAGGCGCACCTCGGTGGGCCCGTCGTCGCGCGTGCGCAGGCGCACCCAGCGCCGCAGCTCCACCCCCCCCCACGAGAGCCCGAGGGTGTGGGCGCCCGCCCACACCCAGAAGGCGAAACGCCCATCCGCGTCGGTGAGCGCGCTGCGCAGCTCGCCGAGCGTCACGCGCGCGCCCTCGAGGGGCAGGCCGTCGGCGCCCACCACGTCGCCGCGCACCTGACGGACGTGGAGCCAGCGCAGCGGGCGCGCCGCGAGGCGCCCGAGGGCGCGGCGGGCGCGCTCGTAGCGCTTGAGGGCGCGCTTTAGCTCAGGGTGGTGCCTCACGCCTCAGCCCTCCTGTGGGGGTGGACTCGCTGCTCACGGGAGACCACACTAGCGCATCTCCGAGGCGCGCGCCACCCAGCGACGCCCTCGCCGCGTCCCCTCACGCCCCCATCCAGGCCCCCCCCACGCCCGCAGAGCCCCCGCGAGACGCCCCCCTATGACGCACCTCCTCGCGCGCCCCCTCGCGCGCTTCCTCACGCGCCCCGCCGCGCTCACCGCGCTCGCCGCCCTCGCGCTCGCCGTCGCCCACCTCGCGCTGCGCGCCCCCGCCCTCAGCAACCCTCACTTCCACAACGAGGACGCGGCGGGCATCACCTACAGCGCCGACCTGCTGCTGCGCGGCGGCCTCCCCCTCGTCGACACCGTGGAGATGAAATCCCCCGGCCCCTTCTTCATCCTCGCCGGCTGGTGGGCGCTCGCGGGGCGCTCCATGGAGAGCGCGCAGCTGCTCGGGGCGCTATGGGCGCTCTTGGCGGCGGCGGGGGTGGGGGCGGGGGCGTGGGCGCTCTACGGCAGCCGCCTCGCCGCCCTCGCCGCCGCCGCCCTCTACGTGGCGCTCTCGCCGCTCATGGACAGCGCCGACATCAACTACGGCGCGTGGCTGATGGCGCCCTACGCCTGGGCGGGCGCCGCCCTCTGCGCGGCGTGGCGCCGCGACGGGGGCTGGGCGTGGGGGCTGAGCGGGGCGCTCCTCGTGGCGGGGGCGCTGATGAAGCAGCAGGGCGCCACCCTCATCCTCGCCGCGCTCGGGGCGGCGCTCGCGCTCCACCCAGGGGGCGGCGCGGGCGCTCTGCGGGCGCGCGCGCGACGCCTCAGCCTCCTCGCCGCCGGCGCCGCCGGCGCCTTCGCCCCCCTCGCGCTCTTCTACGGCGCGCGCGGCGCGCTCGGCGACCTGATCGAGCAGTACTTCCTCTCGCGGAGCGGCTGGGAGTACGTGCGCGGCGCCCTCAGCGCCGAGGAGCGGCTGGCGCGACTCGGCGACGGGCTCCTCGGCCTCCACGAGCACCTAGGCGCCCTGCTGCCGCTGAGCGCCCTCGGCGCGTGGTGGCTGTGGCGGCGTGGGCGGCGGGCGGAGCTGGGGCTCCTCGCGGCGCACCTCGCCCTCAGCTTTCTCGGCGCGGGGCTCGGCTGGCGGTTCTTTAAGGGCTACTACCTGCAGCTGCTCCCCGCCCTCTGCCTCCTCGCCGCCGCCGCCGCCCTCGCCGCCCGCGAGGGGCTCGCCGCCCGCGCCCGCCCCCTGCTCGCCGCCTGCGCCCTCGCCCTCGCCCCCCTCCCCGTCGCCGCCCACGCCGCCGCCGACGTCTGCGCGCAGCGCGCGCGCCCGCTCTACCTCCCCACGCTCGAGGCCCGCCGCGTCAGCGACTGGGTGATCGCCCGCGCCGCCCCCGGCGACGCCCTGTGGGTGTGGGGGCGCTGGGGCTGGCCCATCTACACCCAGACGGGGCTGCCCTCGCCCACCCGCTTCTACAAATCCCTCGGCGTGCTCACCACCCAGCTCACCAGCACCTGGAATCCTGCCCGCCGCAGCGCCCCCGTCCGCTTCAACCCCGCCGGCCCGTGGCGCGCCGCCATCGCCGAGCTGCGCGCCCGCCCCCCGCGCTTCATCGTCATCGCCCAGAACGAGGGCGTCGAGGGCTTCGCCGCCCTCCTCGCGCTGCTCAGGGAGGGCTACGACGAGATTCCCGCCGCGGCGCTCGGGGTGCGCGAGCGGCGGCGCCCGGTGTTTAGGGTCTACGAGCGGCGGGCGGAGGCGGGGCGGGCGGCGCCCTGAGCGGGGCGGGCGGCGCTCAGTCGCACACCTCGTCCACGGAGCCGTCACAGTCGTTGTCGATCCGATCGCAGAAGGTCTCAATGGGCTGGTAGGCCTCCACGCCCTCATCGACGCGCCCGTCGAGGTCGTTGTCGAGCTTGTCGCACTCGCGCTCAGGGCTCACCCCCGCCGCCACCCCCGCCGCCTCCCCCGCCGCCTCCCCCGCCGCCTCCCCCGCGCCCGCCTCCTGCCCAGCGCCGCCTAAGCGCTCCACCTCCTCGTCGGGGGCGGGGCGGGGGGGCGCGGGGGCGCAGGAGTGCGCGAGGAGGAGAGCGAGGGCAGAGAGGAGGGCAGGGGCGTGGGCAGGGAGGCGCGTCGTCTGAGCGGGCTTGGTGGACGTCATCGGTGGGACCTCATGGGCTGGGGGGACGAGGGCTAGAGGCGCGAAGCGGGCACAAGAAACGCGGCGCCCCCTCCTGAATCAGAATCACGCGCAAGACTCGTCCACAGAGCCATCGCAGTCATTATCCACCCGATCGCACAGCGTCTCAAGCGGCTGATACCCCTCAATCCCCTCGTCCACCTGCCCATCGAGGTCATTGTCGCGTCGATCACACTCGAGCTCGGGGGTGAGCGCCTCTCCCCCCGAAGCGCCCGCGCCCGCGCCCGCGCCCGCGCCCGCGCCCGCGCCCGCGCCCGCGCCCGCGCCCGCGCCCGCGCCCGCGCCCGCGCCCGCGCCCGCGCCCGCGCCTACTCCTCCGCCCTCCGCGCCCGCACCTCCCTCGTCAGCGTCGCTCGCGATTCGCTCCACCTCCTCGTCGGGGGCGGGGCGGGGGGTCACGGGGGCGCAAGAACATAGGCACGCGCACAGGCACGCGCACAGGGACGCGCACAGGCACGCGCACAGGGACGCCCGCAGAGAGCGGCGCGGGCGTGAGGGGGAGGCAGAGGAGGCGGGCATGGGCGTGGGCTGCTTGGGCGAGAGGGGAGGAGGGGCGGGGGCGGGGGCGGGGGCGGCGGGCTACGCGTCGCGCTCGTGGCGCTCAAGGAGGGTGCCGACGCCGCGCACCCCCTCGCGCCGGCACAGCTGGTCGAGGAGCTCGGCGAGGTCGGAGCGGCGGGGGCCGCCGAGCGTCACCCAGCGCTCCCACGCCTGCTCCCCGAGCCCCGCGCGCCCCACCGCGCGCCCGATCAGCTCAAAGAGATACGGCGACATCGACAGCGAGAAATCGGGCATGGGGGTGTAGGAGACGCCGAGGAAGTTGCTCTGCGCCGGCAGGGGCTCGGCGGGGGCGGGGCGGCCGGGGGTGGGGGTGGGGGCGGCGGGGGCGGCGGGGACGAGCAGGCGCTGCAGCTCGGCGCGCGCGCGCGCCTGCTCGGGGCGACTCAGCGTCGCGGCGCCGAGGGTGAGCCCGAGGTTGTGCGCGAGCTGCTGCAGGTAGTGCTGGTGCACGTGCGCTGTGGACCACACCCACGCCCCCGAGATCAGGAGCGCCAGCAGCAGCGCCGCCGAGGTGGGGCGCCCCCCCTCCCCCACCGCCGCCGAGATCAGCGAGATCAGCAGCCCCGCCACCAGCCCCCCGAGCGGGTAGATCACCCCCTTGAGGAACACCTTGGACTGCGTGCGCTCGCGGAAGGGCACCGGCGTCAGCAGTAGATTCTCGGTAGTGGAGTAGAAGGTGAACTTCATGAGCGTGTCGGCGCCCCGCAGGCCGATAAAGGCCCACAGCCCGAGCGGCGTGAGGCAGAGGGCGCCCACCGCCAAGAGCGACAGCGGGTAGAGCCCAAAGCTCCACCGCAGCTCCAGGCGCGAGAGGGCTGGCCCGAGGAGGAGCACCTGCACGGCGAGGATGCCGAGGTTGGTGAGGGCGTGGAAGCGCGCGAAAAAGGGCCCGAGCGCCTCGCGCGGCATCTCGAGCTGCAGCTCCGCCTTAAAGAGGTAGTCGATGAGGTTGGTGGCGATCGCCATCAGGAACGTGGCCACAGCGCTCACGCGGAGGAGGTCGTTGTGGCTGAGCGCCTTGAGGCCGTCCACGAGGCTCTCCGGCTCGCGCGGCCGCGCCTGGGCGTTGGGGTTGGCCTCCCCCTGCGCCCCGCGCATCAGAATCATGGGCAGCGGCGCGAGGGCGAGCAGGGTGGCGGTGATGAGGCCCATGAGCGCCGCGTCCCCCCCCCACCCGAGCACCCCCGCCGCCACCACCCCGCTCAGCGCCGCCCCGAGCGTGGCGCTGCCCCCGATCAGCGGCACGAGCCGCTTGGACTGGCGGCTGGTGAGGCGCTCTAGAATCATCCCCCAGCAGAGCGCGTTGACCAGGGGGCTCACGAGCGACAGCGCCAAGAGCAGCCCGAACGTGAGCGGCGCGGAGCTGGGCGGGGCGAGGCAGAGGAGGCTGAGGCCGGCGAACAGCAGGAGCGTGGCGGTGTTGAGGCGGACGGGGTGGAAGCGCTGACTCAGCCAAGCGTAGCCCATGGTGGTGGGGGCGAAAATCACGGCGCTGAGGATGTAGAAGAGCGCGATCTGCTCCGCGTCAAAGCGGCTCAAGAAGAGCGTGTCGGACCAGGTGCGGATGAAGATCGCGAGCGCGACGGCGCCAAAGGAGAAGGCGCCCGACAGCAGGACCACGGGCCACTCGTCGGGCTCTACCTTGCGCGGGCGCCCGGCGTGGGGCGTGGGGGTGATGGTGGTGGGGAGGCGGGGTCGGCTCAAGCTCTGCTCGCGGGCGCGCCGCGGGGGGGGGCGTGCGCCGCGAGGGGCGCGGGGGGCGCGGGGGCGAGGGCGAGCATAGCCACGCGCCGCCGCCTCGGCAACCGCTAAGCGCCCGCGCCAAACCCCCTTGTCCTCTGAGCGCAAATGGCGCATACTCCACGCGTGACATGCACACCGCACACGGTCCACCCGAGGGTCCACAAGAGGGGCAACATGGAGACGCCACAAGAGAGTCTACTAGAAAAGTTTAGGGACCAAGTAGAGCTCTTCTCCTCGTTCACCAATGAGGAGATCCTCACCGTCCTGCGCATGAGCTCCGACAAACTCCGCCTCTCCGCTGACGACGTCATCTTCCGCGAGGGCTCCCCCGCCAACAAGATGTACGTCATCCTCTCGGGCAGCGTGCGCATCACGCGCAGCCTCGGCCTAGAGGGCGAGGAGGAGCTCGCGCTGCTGTCGCACGGGCAGATCTTTGGCGAGATGGGCCTCATCGACGCCGCGCCCCGCTCCGCCCGCGCCACCGCCGCCGAGCACAACACCATCCTGCTCACGCTCAGCGAGAGCAGCCTCAAGCAGCTGCACAGCGAGCTGATCTACAAGTTCTACAAGAACTTCGCCTCGCTCCTCGCCCGCCGCCTCCGCGCCGCCAACGACCAGACCACGCGCCTCGCGGCGAGCGAGCGCCTCCTCACCACGCAGGTGCGCCGCCTCACCGCCAGCGACTCCGCCTTCCGCGAGCGCCTGCGCGGCGCCGACCTGCGCGACGCCGACCTCACCAGCGCCGACCTGCGCCGCGCCGACCTGCGCGGCGCCGTGCTCATGGGCACCAAGTTCAAGGACAGCAACCTGCGCGACACCTCGCTGCGCGGCGCCGACCTCAGCAGCGTCCACTTCATCGACTGCGACCTGCGCGGCGCCGATTTCACCGGCTCCGACCTGCGCGGCGCCGTCTTCCGCGGCACCAACCTCGACGAGAGCTGCTTCAGCGCAGCGCAGGTGCAGCAGATGAAGATCGTGGGCGAGATCGGCGAGGAGGTGGTGACGCGGACGTTTGATGACGAGGACTGAGAGCGGCGCGGGCGGCCCTAGGGCGCCTCAGCTCAGCGGGCGCGGGGGGGCGGGGGCTGGTGGGGGTGGACCGTCGGGTGCTCTAGGGCCTGCTCGAGGTGCTCAGCGCGCCGCGCCAGCGACTCCGCCACCGCGGCGTCGTGCGGCTTGTCGAGGACGCGCTGCGCCACCTCCGTGTCGACGTTGGCTTGAGCGTGAAAGGCCATGATGGCCTCGTGCAGCACCTGCGCCCGCGCGAGCCAGGCGAGGCGCGCGGCGGCGTCTGCGTCCTCGAGGGGGTGCAGCGAGCGCTCCATGGCGGCGAGGAGCGCCGGGTCGTCCTCGCTGAGCTGGCGCGAGCGGACGCTGAGCGACACGTCGTCCCGCTCGCTCTCGGATCGCGGGCGGCGGCGCGCCACGGTGGTGTGGTCGGCGGGCGCCTCGCTCCACGCCGCCTCCTCCACGCCCCCCTCGCGCACCACGTCCTCGAGCTCCTCCACCAGCCGCGCCACCTCCGCCCGCAGGGCGAGGAGGCGGCGCTCGCGCTGCGTCCTAGGCGCCTCCACGGGGAAGGGCACGTCGCGGAACGCCGAGGCGAGCGTGCTCGCCACGAGGCGCGCCACCTGCTGCATCTGCTGACTCTGAGGGCGCGCCTGCAGCGCGGCGCGGTAGGCGTTGAGGTTGGGGCCGAGGCCGAGGACGGGGTCGCTCATCGCCCCCCCCCCAGCGCGGCGAGGGGCGCGGGCGCCGCGTAGAGCGACAGCGGGTCCTCGTCCACGCGCGACACCTCCACCGACTCACACAGGCCCACGGGGAGCGCCGCGCGGAGGCGGGCGGCGAGGAGGGGGAGGTAGCCGCGCTCGCAGCGCGTGTGCTCCGTGAGCGCCACGGCGCCGCCCTCGCGCACGCGCGCCAGCACCTCGTGGTGGCGCAGCTCCCCCGTCAAGAGCAGCTGCGGCCCCCCCTCGGCGGCGTGCGGGAGCCCCTCAAACAGCCCGCCGCCCGCCCCCGGGCACAGGGCTACGCGCTCCACGAGCCCGCCGGCGCGCAGGTCCTCGCTGGCGGCCACCCGGAGGTAGGGGAGCCGCAGGAGGCCCTGAATCGCCCCAAGGAGCGCCGGGAGCGGCTGCGGGCGCTCAAGGCGCAGCGAGCGTCCAGCCCCCTCGGCGGGGGAGGCGGCGCAGGGCTCGAGGGGGCGCAGGTCGCGCACCCCGAACGGCTCAAAGGCGCCGGCGAGCCAGTCGCACACGCCCCCCGCCACCGCGTCGAGGGCGCTGTGGGGAGAGTAGACGGCGACGCCCGCCTGCACGGCGCGCAGGGCGACGCGGCTGATGGCGGAGCGCGCGTCGAGGCGGCGGAGCGGGTGAAAGAGGAGCGGGTGGTAGGCGAGGATGACCGTGGCGCCCCACGCCGCCGCCTCCTCAAAGACGGGCTCGGTGAGGTCGATGGTCAAGAAGAGGCGCTCGCCCCGCGCGCCCCCCGCGCCCCGCGCGTCCCCCCCCAGGCGGGGCGGGTCGATGAGGGCGCCCACTTGGTCCCAGGCGCCGGCGAGGTGGAGGGGGCAGAGGCGCTGCAGGGCCTCCCAGAGCGCGGCGCGGGGCGAGAGCATAGGGGGGGACTCCTCGGTGGGGGCATGCGCAGAGGATAGACGCTAGCGCGCGGAGCGCAACCCCTGACGCGCCCTTGAGCCCCATGCGGACATCTGATAGAGAGTGTCCGCGCCGGCTCCCCCCCGAGCGCGCCCCCCGAGCGCGCCCCCCGAGCGCGCCCCCCGAGAGAGCCCCATGCACACCCCCCGCGCCCCCGCCCTCGCCCTCTCCCTCGCCCTCTCTCTCACCCTCTCTCTCGCCCTCTCCCTCGCCCTGAGCGGCTGCGCGGACGGGCGCCGCCCCGCCGTGCTCGACGACGCGGAGGCGCGCGCCGCGGGCCTCAGCGCGCGGGCGTGGATGGAGCGGCGGGTGGCGCTGATGGTGGAGCACAAGGCGAGCTGCGAGCAGATGGCGCACGCGCTCCTCAGCCACGACCGCGAGGCGGCGCCCGCGCGCGCGGCGTGGCGCGCCGCGGGGGCGCAGGAGTGGCTCGTGGCCCGCGCCCAGGTGGACAAGGATTTTGAGCGCGCCCTCGGCGACCTGATCACCAAGGGCGACCTCGTGTACTCTTACTGCGCCTTCTTTGAGTCGTTCCGCCAGACTCTGGCGCGCGGCGAGTCCCCTGCGCCCTGAGGCGCCCCCCCTGCGGCGCCCCCGCGCCGCTCAGAGCCCGGACGTGTTGGCTGACGCGCCCTGTGCCCCCGCGCTCCCGCACGAGCTCCCCCCCGCCCCGCCGGGCGCCACGGCGAACGTGAGCGCCCCGAGGCGCGTGAGGCTAGCGCTCACCCCGTGCGCGCCCAGCGACGGCCCGCCGCCGCCGCCGCCGCCGCAGCCCCCCGCCCCGCCGCTGCCCCCGCGCCCGCCGTCGCCGCCGTCGCCCTCGGTGTTGGCCGTCGAGTTGGCCCCCGCGCCGCCCGCGCCGCCCGCGCCGCCCGCGCCCCGCGCCCCGCCCCCGCCGCCCGCGCCGCCGCCGCGCGTGACGATGTGCACCTCGTTGACGCTCACGGA
>VGTA01000059.1 GCA_016874875.1 Deltaproteobacteria bacterium
GCGCCCCCGCGGCGCGGCGGGCGCGGGGGAGGCGGAGGCGGAGGCGGGGGCGGAGGTCGAGGCGGGGGCGGAGGCGGGGGCGGAGGCCAAGGCCGAGGCGGAGGCCGAGGCGGAGGCCGAGGCGGAGGCGGCGGGGGCTGCGACGGGGGCGACGGGGGCGGGGGCGGGGGCGACGGGGGCGGGGGCGGGGCCCTCCACGGGCGCCCCGAGCCACGGGAGGAGGGCGCGCAGGGCCGCCTCCTCCCCCGCCGCCGCCTGCCCCCAGAGCGCCGCACGCTGCGGCGCGAGGCGCGCGAGCCAGCGCCCGAGCGCCCCGGCGTCAAAGGGGGCCTGCGAGGACTCCGCGCAGGCGCGCTCTAGAGCGCTCAGGAGCGCCCCGCCCTGCGCGAGCTCCCCGGCGAGCGCGCGCGCCGCCCACCCCGCGAGGGAGAGGGGGAGCGCCGAGATGTCTCGCGGCGCGCGCTCCTCCGGCGTCGCGCGCCAGGCGCCGAGGGCGCCTAGGGCGGCCCCCTCGCGCCCCGGCGCCGGGGCGGCGAGGGCGCACAGGAGCGCCGCGAGCGCCTGCGAGTCCGCTGCGGGGCCCCGCCCGTAGTCCGCCCCCTCCGGCGAGAGCTGCGCGCAGGCGCCCTCCACCAGCCCCCCGAGGAGCACCTCCCCCCCATAGCCCACCCAGATGCGCCGAGGGGCGAGGGCGCCGTGGGTGAAGCCGAGCGCGTGGAGGTGCGCGAGGGCGCGCGCCGCGCCGAGGGCGACGGCGAGCGCCACGGGCAGCGGCAGCCCCCCCCACCCCTGCGCCCCCGCCAGCGCCAACACCTCCGCGAGCGTCTCCGCGGCGGGCTCGCGCGCGGTGATCGACGGCTCCGCCTCGTGGGTCACCGCGAGCACGCGCGGCAGGTGCGGGTGCGGGCTCTGCGCGAGCTCCTCGGCGAGCGAGAGCTGCTCCGCGAGCGCGTAGGGCGGCAGCGCCCGCGACGGCGTGAGCGTGAGGCGGCGCGTGAGCCCCCCCTCCCCCGCACAGAGCGCCTCGCGCCAAGCGGGGGCGCGCCCCGCCGCGTACCAGCGCGCGGCGCTCACGAGCGCCCGCTCTGCGCGCGCGTCGCTAGCCGCCACGGAGTCGCGAGGGGCGGCGGGCGGCGTCATGGCGTCCCCCCTGCGCTCTGCGCGGGCCGCGCGTCGCCCTTGGGTGGCTTGGCGGCGCCCTTTGCCGCGCCCTGAGCGGCGCCCTGAGCCGCGCCCTTAGCCGCTCCCCTAGCCGCGCCCTTAGCCGCGCCCTTTGCCGCGCCCTTTGCCGCGCCCTTTGCCGCGCCCTTAGCCGCGCCCTTAGCGGCGTCCTGCGCGGGGGCGGGGAGCGGAGGGGGAAGCGGCGCCTCCTGAGCGCGCGGCGTGACCTCTAGCGCGGCGGGACGCACGCTAAAGGCGCCCCCCTCCATCCCCACGCGCGCCGCGTGCGCCGCGCCCACCGCCGTCTGAGGCCCAAAGAGGGGCGCGACGATAGCGCCGAGGTAGTCGCGCTCAAAGACGAGCAGCGGGGGGAGGGGGCGCTGCGCGCGCTGAAAGAGGTACACGGCGCCCTCAGCGCGCTGCCCCTGAATCACGCGCGCGTCAAACTCCATCTCCGCGGGGCGGCGCGGCGGCTCCGCGTGGGCGGCGCTGGCGCACAGGAGCCCAGCGGCGATCAGCGCGCCCCGAGCCGCGCGCCGCGTGTGGGGAGCGCGCCGCGGGGTGCTCTGCGGGGCGCTCTTCATGGCGCTCTTCATAGCGCTCTTCATGGCGCTCAACCCTCTCTATGTCTGCGCTGAAGCCACGCTCACGCCGTGAGCGGGCGCGGGCGAGGCCCACGAGATTTCAGACATCCTCAGAGAGTGTATGGCAGGCATAGTATCAAAAATCTAGCCCTCCAGCGCCCTCCGACGCTCTCCGGCGCCCACCTAGCGCCCACCTAGCGCCCACCTAGCGCCCACCTAGCGCCCACCCGCGCCCCCCGCGCGGCGTTCACGCCTAGGCGGCGACCTCGGGGGCGACGCGGCGGGCGCGGCGGGCGAGGGCGGCGGCGGCGAGGAGGGCGAGCAGGTGCAGGGGGGCCGCCGCGCCGGGCGCGCCGCCCTGGGTGCACGCCACCCCCGACGCGGACTTGGCGGGCGCCACGGGCTCCGCGGCGCCGGCGCCCGTCTCGGGGGCGGGGGTGAAGGGGCCCTCGGCGCCGGCGCTCGGGGCGGTGGGGGGGGCGCCCATGTCGTCGCTCGGCGGCGCCGGCGGCGCCACGTCCCAGGTGCGGACGCACTGCGCGCCCGCGCGCTGCACCTCGCACTCCTGGCCCGGCGGGCACTGCACGCCCGCGCAGGAGTCAAAGACGCACTGCCCGTTGAGGCACGCCTGCTGGCCCGGGCAGGTGACGCCCACGCAGGGGTCCGACACGCACGCCCCCTCCAGGCACACCTCGCCGTCGCCGCAGCGCACGCCGCCGCAGGAGTCCTCCACGCACAGCCCGTCCACGCAGGACTGGTAGAGCGGGCAGCTCACCTGCGCGCACGACGGGACGCACTGCCCCCCGCGGCAGAACTGCCCCGCCTCGCACGTGAGACTCGCGCACACGTCCGGCACGCACTCCACGCCGTTGCACACCGCCCCGTCGGGGCAGCCGGTGAAGACGCAGGTGTCGGGCACGCAGCTCCCCTCCCAGCAGCGCTGCCCATCAGGGCAGCTCACGTCCACGCACAGGTCCTCGCACTGATACACCGTGGGGGAGAGCACCTGGCAGGTCTCGCCGTACTCACACGTCACCCCCTCGCAGGGGGGCAGGCAGAGGTTCTGCTCGGTGATGCAGATGGTGCCCTGGTCGGGGCACTCCACGTCACACGGGGCGCGGCACTCGCCCTCAAAGCACACGCGGAAGTTGGGGCAGAGCGTCCCGTTGGGGTCCTCGTCCACGACCCCGTCGCAGTTGTTGTCCACGCCGTCGCACACGTCGGCGTCGAGCGCGCCGCAGCGGCCGCAGGCGTTGGTCACGCCCTCGTCGATGGTCCCGTCGCAGTCGTTGTCGAGCCCATCGCAGTCGTCCATGATGGGGGTGAAGTACGGCACGCAGGTGTACTCGCCGTTGAGGCACGCCGAGGCGCCGCGGTCGCAGATGCCGGGCTGGCCCGTGGCGCAGTTGTCGTTCACCTGCTCGTCGCCGGCGAGCGCGTCCTCGTCGGTGAGGCCGTCGCAGTCGTTGTCGAGGGCGTCGCAGGGGTCATCGTTGGCGGTGGGCGCGCAGATGAGCGCGTCGCAGGCGTCGCCGATGGTGTCGTTGTCGGCGTCCACCTGATCGGGGTTGGGCACGTCAAAGCAGTTGTCGCACGAGTCGCCCACGCCGTCCATGTCGGTGTCGAGCTGGTCGGGGTTGGCCACGTTGGGGCAGTTGTCCTCTTGGGCGCAGAGGTCGTCGTCGTCCTCGTCGAGCAGGCACACGCCGCCGAGGGAGCGCGCGAGCACCAAAATCGCGTAGGCGGTGGCGGCGGTCCTGTTCCAGCAGGGGACGCCGTTGGAGCACCACGCGCCGCTGGCGGCCTGGTCGTTGATCAAGAACCACGCGTAGTCAAAGTACCAGCGCGCCGACTCCTGCGGGAAGCCCACCGTGGCGGGGTCGAGCACCCCGCCGATCTGGTCGGCGTAGAGGACGCCGGGCTGGTTGCCCACCACCACCTCAAAGGCCTTGGCGCTCGCCCACAGGTAGTAGTAGTGGGATTCGGAGTGGCCCGTGCGCGCCTGGTTGTCGGTGGTGTAGCGGTCGCGGAGCCAGGTGAGGGGCGCCTGCACCACCGCGTCCTCAGGGGGCAGCCCGGAGAGGATCGCGGTCCACACGCCAGAGGCGGTCATCGCGTGAGAAGCGCCCTCGTTGGGGTTGTAGCCGTTGCCGCCGTCTGCCTTGCGCGTCGCGGCGATGTAGCCGCGCGCCAGCGAGAGGGAGCTGGCGGACTGCGGCAGGATGCGCTCCGCCGCGTAGAGGCCCGCCATGGCGAACTGCGTGGTGGACATGTCGGTGTTGTCGCCCACGCGGTAGGCGAAGCCCTGCGCCACAGACCGCTGCTGCACCTCCTTGAGCTTCTGCACGGCGAGCGTCGCGGCGGCGAGCGGCGCCATGGAGGCGCCCACGTCGTTGGGCCCCCCCGAGGAGAGATACGCGCTGATCGCCATTAGGCAGGCGCCTGTGTCGTAGGACTCGGCGTCGCCGTTGGCGAAGCCCTGGATGTTGTTGATACAGTAGCGAATCCCGTTGCGGACGCGCGTCTGGTCGTCCGCCGGCATGTTCACGTAGCCGCGTGCAGGGGCGTTCCAGTCCACGCTCGAGCGCTTCTCGAGGAAGCAGAGCACCGCGAGTCCCGTGGGGCGCCCCCAGCCTCCGTTGCCGTCCTGATTCTGCCGAAGCCATTCGAGGCCCTGCTCGATGGACTGGTTGACGCGCTCGCCGAAGGGTGTCACGAGGGCGTGCGCCGGCGTGGGCGCGCAGAGCGAGAGCGCGGCGAGGGTGGCGGCGAGGGTGGCAGCGAGCGTGGGGGCGAGGCGCGAGAGGCGCGCGAGGCGCGTGAGGCGCGTGAGGCGCGTAGCGCCCTGAACCCCTTGTGGCGGCGTGGCTGAGTGAGGCATGACCGGTCTCCTTGGGTGAGGGAGGGGGGGAGCGGGCGGGTGTGCTGAGGTGGGTCGCGTGTCTCGATGTGTAACAGAACCGTCCCCCTCAACACAAGGCGCGAGGCATCAGCGAATCACACGCTAAGTGCTCATTAGATCAAGGAGCTGCTCTAAGGTCACGAGATCACCTAAAGCCCTAAATGGGGCGCTAAGGGGCGCGGCGAGAGGGGGGGGCGGGGGTGGGGGCGCGCGCTGAGAGCGCCCTTGCGGCGAGCGCGCGCTTATGCTCAGCTTTTACTCCCGCGCGACGCTCCGCGCTCCACCCTCCGCTCACCCCCCCAGGCGGCGCCCCCATGAGACCCCCCCACACGCTCGCCCTCGCGGCCGCGCTCTCGTGTGCGACCGTCGCGCTCGCGCCCCTCGCGCCTCGCGCCCCTCGCGCGAGCGCAGCGCCCGTGACGGGCTCCACCACGTTCTCCACCGCCCCCAGCTGCGACCCCGCGCTCGGGCAGGTGACGCTCACCCTCGACGTGTACGGCACCTACGGCAGCTCCTCCCCCACGGGCTCCCCCGCCCCCTTCAACCCCAGCGGCGACCAGCCCGACCAGGGCGCCAAGAACACCGTCTACGAGAGCATGCCCTTCCTCTGCCTCGACCGCCCCGGGGGCGCCGTGGGGCGCTGGCTCGAGAACGCCTCCTCGCCCCCCGCCTACACCGCCGACCGGCAGGGGGACACCCTCACGAGCGTGTTCACCTACGAGGGCGTGCAGGTGCGCCAGGTGGCCACCTTTGACTGCAACACCCTGCGCCAGTGCTGGACCTTCACCAACACCTCCAGCGCCCCCCTCGGCTCCGTCTCCGTGACCCCCTACATCGACGGCGACCTGTTCTTTAATGGCCAGATCGCCGACTTCGGCGGAACCTCCGTGGGGATTCCGCGCACCATCTTTGAGTACGACGAGGGCGACGACCCCTCCGCCCCCACCACGCAGCTGGCGCTTTTCGGCGACCACCCCACCGACGCCTACCTCACCTCGTGGGAGGTGGGCGAGTACTCTGAGAGCCGGAGCCGCATCGCCAACACGAGCGCCGGCTGCCCCGCCCTGCGCAACGGGATCACCAGCTCCTCGGGCGCGAGCACCGACGCCAACGGCGACCTGTTCACCGACCGCGCCTACGACGTGACCCTCTCCCTGCGCTTTGACACCGGCCCCCTCGCCCCCGGCGCCGCCAGCCCCGAGATCTGCTACACCACGCGCTGGGGCTTCGCCCTCGCGTGCAGCGACGAGGACGGCGACGGCGTCTGCGTGCCCGAGGACAACTGCCCCATAGTGGCCAACCCCGACCAGCGCGACAGCGACCGCGACGGCGTGGGCGACGTCTGCGACAGCTGCGCCAACGTGGCCGACATGCTCAGCCCCCAGGGCGGCCCCCTCGACTCCGACCAGGACGGCGTGGGCGACGCCTGCGATGTGTGTCCGCGCGCGCCCGACCCCGCGCAGGTGGACTCCGACCGCGACGGCGTGGGCGACGCCTGCGACCTCTGCCCCGCGCTCTCCTCGCCGAGCGCCGCCGACGCCGACGGCGACGGGGTGGGGGACCCCTGCGACCTCTGCCCGCAGACGCCCGACCCGGCGCAGCTCGACTCCGACCGCGACGGCCTCGGCGACGCGTGCGACAACTGCTTTGATGTGCCCAACCCCGACCAGCTCGACGCCGACCGCGACGGCGCGGGGGACCGCTGCGACCCCTGCGTGAGCGAGCCCAACACCACCGAGTGCTGCGCGGACGCCGACGAGCGCTGCGACGGGCAGGACAACGACTGCGACGGCGCCGTGGACGAGGGCCTCAGCGACCCCGCCGCGCCCCGCCCCTGCGCCTCAGGCCAGCCCGGCGCCTGCGCCGCCGGCGCGCTGCGCTGCGTGGGCGGCGAGGAGAAGTGCGTGGCGCTCGCCGTCCCGGCCGCGGAGGAGAGCTGCGACCTGCGCGACGAGGACTGCGACGGCGCCCTCGACGAGGGCCTCCGCGACGCCTGCGGGCGCTGCGCCGGGGCGGCGGTGGCTGAGTCCTGCGACGCGCGCGACGACGACTGCGACGGGCGCGTGGACGAGGGCTCGCCCTGCCCCATAGGGCAGGTGTGCGCCGAGGGCGTGTGCGCGGAATCTTGCCCCAACGGCGAGTGCGCCCCAGGCCTGCGCTGCGTGGAGGGCGCGTGCCTGAGCCCCTGCGAGCTCGACCCCTGCGGCGTGGGCGAGCGCTGCGACCGCGCGGCGGGCGCCTGCGTGTCGCTCTGCGCCGCCTCCTGCCCCGACGGCGACGTCTGCGTGGGCGAGGGCCTGTGCGCGCCGGCGGGCTGCGCGGCGGAGGGCTGCCCGGCGGGGCAGCGCTGCGAGGAGGGCGAGGTGTGCGCGCCCGACCCCTGCGCCGCCGTCAGCTGCGCCGCCGGCGAGTTCTGCCGCGACGGCGCCTGCGTGGGCGCCTGCGCGTTCGTGTCGTGCGCCCTCGAGCAGGTCTGCGTGGACGGCGCCTGCGCCCCCGACCCCTGCGCCGGCGGCGCCTGCGCCGACTCGTGCGAGGGCGTCTCGTGCGACTACGGGCGCGCCTGCGTAGACGGCGCCTGCGCCCCCGACCCCTGCGCCGCCGTGCGGTGCCCCCCGGGCGCCGCGTGCGTGGTGCGCCTGGGCGCAGCGCAGTGCGACCTCGACCCCGCCCTCGGCGGCCCTGAGGCGGGGGCGCAGGGCGGCGCGCAGGGCGGCGCGCAGGGCGGCGCGCAGGGCGGCGCGCAGGGCGGCGCGCAGGGCGGCGCGCAGGGCGGCGCGCAGGGCGGCGCGGGCGCCCTCGGCGGCGGCCTCGCCCCGGAGCCCGAGGGCGGCGCCGCCGGCGGCCCGGCGGCGGGCGCGGGCGTGGAGGGGCGCACCGCGTCGTCGCAGACCGGCTGCGCGCAGGGGCGCGCCCCCCGCGGCGCCCCCCTCGCGCCGTCGCCCGCGCTGCCGCTGGCGCTCCCCGTGGCGCTCCTCGCCCTCGCCCGCGCCCGCCGCGGCGCCCGCGCCGCCCGCGCGGGCGCCTGAGGGCCCTCGCTCGGCGTGGGCGGCGCTCGGCGCGCGCGGCGCGCGAGAGAGGCGCGCTGGGGGCGGGCGCCGCAGTGGGGACGGGCGCCGCAGTGGGGACGGGCGCTCCTGTGGGGGCGAGCGCTCCTGTGGGGTTGGGGCGCGGGCGCTCTTGTGGGGGCGGGGGCTGGGGCGGGTGCGGGGGCGGGGGCGGGGGCGGCGTGGGCGGCGCCCACCCCCACGCTCACCGGCTGGCTCGCCCTCGACACGGAGCACTTCCGCCTGCGCTTCCCAGCCCACCTTGAGGAGCTCGGGCGGCGGGCGGCGGAGGTGTGCGAGGAGGCGTGGCGTGAGGTCACGCCCCTCTACGGCTACGCGCCCGACGCGCGCGTGGAGGTCACGCTGCTCGACCTCGGCGACGAGCCCAACGGGTTCGCCACCACCGTGGGCTGGCCCCGCATCGCGCTGTTCGCCGCCCCCCCGCACCTCGACGAGGCGCTGCACCACTACGACGACTGGCTGAGACTCCTCGTCTACCATGAGTTCGCCCACGTCCTGCAGCTCCACCCCGTGGGGGGGATCTCCGCGGGGCTCAACGCGGTCCTCGGGCGGCAGCTCGCGCCCAACCAGGCGCTCCCGTCCGCCGCCCTCGAGGGCGCCGCCACCTGGGTGGAGAGCCTCACCACGCGCCGCGGGCGCCTCCGCTCGGCGCTGGTGCACGGACAGGTGCGCGCGCAGGCCTTCGCGGGGTCGCTCCCCACCGTCGACGAGCTGCTCCACACCCCGGAGCGCTGGCCGGGGGCATCGGTGTGGTACCTGCACGGCGGGCTCTTCTTTGAGTGGCTCGTGGCGCGCGCGGGCGCCGCGTGGCTCGCCCCTTGGCACGAGCGCGTTGGGGAAGCGCTGCTGCCGTTCGCCCTCAACGAGGGCGTGCGCGAGCGGCTCGGCGCCACCTACGAGGACCTCTACGAGGAGTGGCGCGCGAGCTACACTCGCGAGGCGCACCGCTGGCGCGCGGCGCGCGAGCCGCTCACGGCGCCCGCCCTCCTCGCCCCCCCCGCCCTGCGCCGCGGCCACCCCGCCCTCGACCCCTCCGGCGCGCTGTGGGTGTGGGAGGGCGGGGAGGGGGGCGCGCCTGGCGTGTACTGGTACCCTGCGCCCGCCCTCGCGGGGGCGCCGGGCGCGGCGGCGCGCGCCCTCGCGCTCCCCCTCGCCGACGAGGCGGAGCTGAGCCTGTGCCTCGACGACGCCGGGGCGCCGCGCGCGCTGCTGTGGAGCGCGCGGACGCTCGAGGAGGGGCTCTACACGCAGCGCGCCCTCTGGTGGGCGCCCGTGGTGGAGGGGGCGCGCGGGGGGCGCCCCCCGCGCCTCGGGGCCCCCGCGCGCCTCGGGCGCGGCGGGGAGGGCGCCCCTCGCCTCCGGAGCCCCACCTGCGCCCCCGGGGGGCGGTGGGCGGCGGCGGTGGAGGCGCGCGAGGGGCGCACGCGCCTCGTGGCGCTCCCCCTGCGCGCCGACGCCGCGCCCGCGCCCCTCTACGACCTCGGCGGGCTGGGGCAGGTGGGGCGCGCCGCCCTCGCGCCGCGCTGGGCGCGGGGGGCGGGCGGCGCGCGCGGCCTCCTGGTCGCGGCGCCGGAGCGGGGGCCGCAGGGGAGCGCCCTGGCGCTCCTGTGGGTGGGCGACGACCTCGCCCCCGCGCGCCTCCTCGCGCGCCTGCCCGCCGCCGGGCAGCCGCTGCACCCCGCCTTCACCCCCAGCGGCGACGCGCTCGTCTACGCCCGCCCCGCCGAGGGCGCCTACGACCTCTTCGCCCGCGACGTGGGGCCGCCGAGCGCCGCGGGGGCGCCCCTGGGGGAGGAGCGGCGCCTCACCCGCCTCGCCACCGGCGCCCTCTCGCCGAGCGTGGGGGGCGGGCGGCTCGCCTTCGCGCACCTCGGCGCCGAGGGGGTGGGCCTCGCCGCCCTCCCCTGGCCCCCGCCGCCGCTCCCCCCCCTGAGCGCCGAGGCGGCGCGCGCGCGCGCCGCGGGGCCCGCCGCCGCCTACGAGCGCGAGGAGGACCTCGGGCGCCCCGAGCACCGCGCCCCCGCCGCCCCCGCCGCCGCCCCCGCCGCCCCCGCGCTCCCCCTCCTCCCGCCGCTCTCGTGGACCCCGGCGGGGGGCGCGCAGAGCGGCGGCGGCACGGCGCTGGTGGGGGTGATGGCGGGGTGGGTGGACCTGAGTCTGCGGCACGAGCTGAGCGGCAGCGTGAGCGCCACCGAGCGAGGGAGCGCGCAGTGGGCGCTCGACTACCAGATGACGCGCGGGCGCCCGCGACTCGGCGTGGGGCTGGGGCAGACGGAGCGCTGGCGCGAGCGCGGCGACCGGCGCGGCGGCGTGGACGCCCCCTGGTGGGAGAGGAGCTCGAGCCTCACGCTCTCGCTGTCGGCGCCCACCGCCGGGCTCGGCGGGGACGCGCAGGGCTTCGCCTACTACCGCCTCAGCCACGCCGCCCCCCACCGCCTCACCGCCCGCGCCCTCGACCCCCTCGACCCCGCCCCGCGCCCCCCCGCCGCCGCCTGGCTCGGCGCCCTCAGCGCTGGGCTCGCGTGGTCAAGCGAGCGCGCCCCCCCCTTCGCCCCCGCCCCCGAGCACGGCGGCGCCCTCACCCTGAGCGGGCGCCTCTACCACCCCGCCCTCGGCGGCGACCTCACGCGCGTCGAGCTCTACGCCACGGGGCGC
>VGTA01000060.1 GCA_016874875.1 Deltaproteobacteria bacterium
GGCCTCTGAGGGGCGCCCTTGAAACAAGAAGCGCGCCTGAATCGGGTCCACCGCCCTGCTCAGGAACTCGTTGACCTCTTGGACGATCTCTCTCATGCCTGCTCCTCTTGAGGGGGGGCGGGGGGGGATGGGGGGGCTGAGGGGGGTAGGGGGGCTGAGAGGGCGGGGGGCGGGGCGCGCAGGAGCTCCGCGGCGAGCTGGTCGAAGGGCGCCGGGCGCGACAGGTGGAATCCCTGCAGCCAGCGCACCCCAAGCGCCTCGCAGACGCGCGCCTCCTCCTCGAGCTCGATGCCCTCGGCGAGCGACTGGATGCCGTGGCGCAGGGCGTACTCGCTGAGCAGGCGCACCATCTCGCGCTTGGGCGCCGAGAGGTGCACGTTGGACACGAGCGAGATGTCGAGCTTGATGATCTCGGGCGAGATCGCCGCCACCGCGCCGAGGGAGTTGTAGCCGGCGCCGAGGTCGTCGAGGGCCACGCGGAAGCCGCGCGCGCGCAGCAGGCGCACCGACTCCTGCCAGGCGTCGCCGCAGAGCTGCCCGCGCTCGGTGAGCTCGAGGACCACCGAGGAGGCATACGGGTACATCTCCCCGAGCACGTCGTCGAGCGCCTGCGGCTGCCCAAAGATCACGGGGTCGATGTTCATAAAGAGGGCGACGCGCTCGGGCAGGCGCTCGCGGAGGGCGCGCGTGAGGCGCGTAAGGGCGCGCTGGAGGTCGAGCTCGCGGCGGGCGAGGGTGGTGGCGCTGAGGACGTCGAGGGGGCCCTTGAGCAGCGGGTGCGCGCTGCGCATGAGCGCCTCGCACGCCTCGATGCGCCGCGCGCCGGCGCTGAAGATGGGCTGCACGTACAGCGTGATCAGGTCCTGGCGCAGCAGCTCGTCGAGGGCGAGCAGGGAGGCGCGGTCGGCCATGCTCTGCGCGAGGAGCTCGTCGAGGCACTGGCGCAGCGCGTCGGGGCCCTCGTTCTTGTCGAGGAAGCGGTGAATGACGCCCTGGTTGAACGCCTCGATCACCCAGCGGCTCGGCTCGTGGGCGGTGTAGAGGACGCGCTTGACGTCGGGGCGCGCGGCGCGGGCGCGGGCGAGCACCTCGATGCCCGGCATCGCCGGCATGTCGGCGTCGCAGATGAGGAGCGTCGGGGGGGGCGCCGCCGCCGCGAGGCGCTCGAGGAGCGCGGCGCCGTCCTCAAAGAGCTCCACCGTGTAGCCGAGGCGCGTGAGCCAGCGCCGGACGGTGAGGCGCACGGGCGCCTCGTCGTCGATGAGCCAGATGAGCCCCTCGCGCGTGGCGCTCTGCTCCTCGGAGGAGGGCGTGAAACTCACCCAGCGCTCCACCTTGGGGAAGCGGCAGCTCAGCCGCACGCCGCCCTCGGCGGTGGGGGTGAGGGTGAGCGTGCCGCCGTTGCGCTCGATGACGCCGCGGGCGTGGGCGAGGTCGCGCTCAAAGTAGGGGCGCGCGAGCAGCCGCCCAAAGAGGCTGGGCGCCGCCTCGAGCGCCTCGAGCTGCAGCGTCACGCCCTGCCCGCTCGGCGTCACCGAGAGGCGCGGCTCGCGCGTGACCTGCGAGAGCTGCGAGAGGAGCAGCGCGAGGGCGCGGCGGCTCGCCTCGAGGTGGAGCGACACCCAGGCGTCCTCGGCGCTCGGCGTGAGCCACGAGGCAGGGCAGGCGAGGTAGTCGAGCGCCCACTTGCAGAGCCCCACCAGCGAGGCGGGCGCGGCGCTCGACGCTGCGGGGGTCGCCGGGGTGGGCTGCGCTCGCCCGAGGGCGGCGCGCGTCTGCAGGTGCTCGGTGGCGGAGGTGGGAGCGGGCGTGGCGGTGGCGCTGAGGTGCGCCTCCTCCTCGAGGCGCGCCTCGAGGAGCTCGAGCGCGTCGGCGCACAGACGCTGAGCGCGGCTCTGCGTGGGCTCGAGGGAGCGCTCGAGGGCGCGCAGCAGGGGGATGAGCTCTAGCGGCGTCCCCGCGCCGCGCGCCTCTGTGCTGCTCAACGCTCAGCCCCTCCGCTGCTCATTGATCTCGCGGATCATCTTCTCGCGCTCGCCGGGGTCCGCCCAGCGCGCGCGCCCCTCCTCGGGGAGCTGGTCGACGGGGTCAAAGTAGTAAAAGCTCTGCCCCGCCTTGACCGACGGCGCCTCCCAGCGCGACACGCCCGTGACGCGGTCGTAGGCCTCGTAGCTGTGCGCGTTGCGCTTGCCGCCGCCGCCGGGGGCGTCCACCACGAACGTGGGCGTGTTGAAGCCGGCGGTCAGGCCGCGCACGTGCTTCTCGAGGTCGAGGGCGGTCTGCAGCGAGGTCCGCATGTCCTCGCCGCCCTTCACGAGGTCGTGGATGTACACGTAGTAGGGGTGCACGTTGATGTAGCTGAGGCGCTTGACGAGCAGCCCCATCACCTCGGGGGTGTCGTTAACGCCGCGGATGAGCACGCTCTGGTTACGGACGGTGATGCCCTCCATGAACAGGCGACTCAGGGCGCGCTGCGAGTGCGCGGTGATCTCGTTGGGGTGGTTGAAGTGCGTGTGGAAGCACACCTCCTTGCCGAGGGCGCGGCCGAGGGTGTGCACCTCCACGAGCGCCTCCACCCACTCGTCGTCGGTGAGCAGCTTCTGCGGCATCACCGCGAGCCCCTTGGAGGCGAAGCGGATGCGGCGGATGTTGGGCATCTCGAGCAGGCGGGTGCCGATCTCGCGCACCCACGCCGCGCGCAGGTTATAGGAGTCGCCGCCGCTGATCACGATGTCCTCGAGCTCGGGGCGCGACGCCACGTACTCAAACGCCTTGTCCCAGCGGTCGCCGCTGGCCTTGAGGCTCACCTTCTCCACCTCCTCCGTGTCGAGGCCCACCGCGTAGGAGCGCGTGCAGAAGCGGCAGTAGACGGGGCAGGTGTCGATGGCCAAGAAGAGCGCCTTGTCGGAGTAGCGGTGCGTGAGCCCGGGGGTGGGCGCGTCCGCTTGCTCGCCGAGGGAGTCGAGGCCGAGCTTGGGGTGGTCGGGCAAGAAGCGCGAGCCGAGGGGCAAAAACTGGATGCGCAGCGGGTCGGAGTAGGGGTCGTCCCAGTTGATAAGGCTCAGCAGATAGGGGCTCACGCGCACGGCCATCGGCGCGCGCTTGAAGCCGGCCTCGAGGTCCTTGATGAAGCCCTCGGAGGCGAGATTCTGCAGGGCGTCGAGGAGCTTGTCGGCGCGCGTGATGGTGTGCTTGGACTGCCACTTGTGGTCGACGAAGGTCTCCTCGCTGACGTCCTTGTAGGCGGGAATCTTTCGCCAAAAGTCGCCGTCTAGGAGGTCGCGGTGCTTGAGGGTGGCGGGGTCTACGGCGGGCTTGAGGGCGCGGGGGGCGCAGCTCGCGCTGTCGCTGATCACGGGGAGGCTGTTGGGAGCGTTGGGACTCATGTGTTGCTCTCTCTCTCTTGCGCTCTTTTGCTCTCTTGATTCGCTCGCCCGGCGCGAGGGCGGGCGAGCGGGGTTGCATTATGCCAACGACCGCTCCGTACGCCAAGCGGTGTTGAGCGGCGTTATTTGGGAGGGTCCACCAAGAGCGCCTCGATCTGCGCGGGGCCCTCCTTGCCCATACCGATGCCCTGCTCGATGAGTCGTCGCTCCACGTCAAGATACACGAACACGGGCGCCTGCGTCACCTGCAGATCCACATGAAAGAGGCGACTCGCCTCGCGCCCAGGGTCGTGGAGGGCGGGGAAAGGCAGCTGCGTGGCGCCGAGGACGGCGCGCACGAGGCGCGCGTCTTCGCTGGTGATGGCGAGGACCTGCAGGTCGTGGCGCTTGGCCCAGGCGTGGACGCGCGGCGCGGCCTTGAGGCAGGGCTCGCACCAGGTCGCCCAGAAGAAGAGCAGGCTCGGGCGCCCGCCCGTGAACAGGTAGTCGAGCGCCTCGCCCTCAAAGATGGGCTCGAGGCTGAGGGGCGGCACCTGATCGCCGCGCTTGGGCGGGGCGGGGGAGAGCTGCGCGCCCACCACGGGCAGGTGGAGGAGGCGCTCTTGGCCGTCGCGGCGGCGCTTGAGCGGGAGGTCCTCGCCGATGGGGTAGAGCGCGATCTGCTCGCGCAGCTGCCCAGAGTACGACAGGCGGCGCCCGTCCACCCACGAGATGGCGTCCCCCGGGCGCACGTCGAGCGCCCACCCGGGGCTGCCGTAGCCCACCTCCACCACCTCCGCGAGCTTGCCGCGCGCCCGCTCGCGGAACTGCACGCCGAGGGAGCCCGGGCGCAGCGCCTCCACCTCGGCGCGCAGCTCGCTGAGGTGGGGGGCGCCCACGGGCGCGCTCAGGGAATCCGGCAGCTCGCCCTCCGGCGCCGCCCCGCCGAGCGGCTTGAGCAGCTGCGCGCGCTCGCACTCGCGCAGCCCCTGCCAGAGCGCGAGGTCGGGCGGGGCGAGGAGCCCCTCGGCCGCGAGGCGCGTGTAGAGGGTCTCGAGGCGCAGCGCGAGCGCCTCGAGGGTGTAGAGGCGGTCCATGAGCGCCTCGGCGCGCTCGAGCTTCTGCTGCAGCTCCTTGAGCAGCCCCCGCCGCCCCTCCGCGCCGGCGCGCAGGGCGTCCTTGAGCCAGCGGGTGAGGCGCACCCGCCCGCGCCGCCGGTCGGCGATGGGCTCCGGCGGCGCGCCGTCCACGGGGGACTCCGAGAGCAGCCGCAGCTTGGCCTCCTGCGACAGCTGTGACCACTTGGCCAGCCACGCCTCGAGCGTGTAGCGCAGCGACTGCACCTCCTCGAGCGTCTCGTGGGCGCGCCCAAAGGAGTGGACGGAGCCGATGGCGAAGCGGTGGGTGAGGCGGCTGATGCGCTGCGCCCAGCGGCGCTGCTCGGGGGTGAGGCGCTTGGGGGAGGGGATGGCGGTGTCGACGAGGTAGGCGACGGGCACGCCGAGCGCCTCGGCGCGCTCGCGCGTGAGGCGCTGCACAAAGGCGTCGCTGCTGAGGTGGGGGGTGTCGGGGGTGTCGTCGTGCTCCATGGCGGCGTCCGACGCGAGGTCGAGGCGGCCCGTGCGCTTAAAGGCCTTGAGGAGCTGCATAAAGTGGCCCTTGGCGCCCTCGTCGCCCTCGTCGCCGGCGCCGCGGAGGGCGGTGAAGCAGCCGTAGGCGGGGCGCTGCGCCTCGGCGCTGAAGGCGCCGCAGACGCGCGGGTCGAGCATCGAGAGCTGCGCGAAGCCCCCCGAGAAGCACTGCGACATCCACAGCTGCACGCGCACGCCGGGGGGGACGACCTTGAGGTCCTCGTAGAGCGCCTCCACGCCGAGCGTCTCGCCCCAGAGCTCCACGGCGGTGCGCCAGCCCCCCTTGGGGTCGGGGCGCCCGTGGTCGGTGACGGCGAGCAGGAGCGTGTCGCCGGCCTTGAGCGGCGCCGAGGCGCTGCGCAGCCAGGCCCTGAGCGGCTCGCGCTTGGCGGGATACACGGCCTTGTGGTCCCAGCGGGTGTCGGTGAGGGCGGGGGCGCGCTCAAACCAGAGCTGCCACGGGGTGTGGGCGGTGGTCCACTCGAGGGGGTCGGGCGCGGGGGGCGGCAGGCGCCGGTCGAGGCCCTCGTCGAGGCCGTCGGCCCAGAAGATGGTGATGTCGGCGGGGCTGACGCCCATGGCCTCGAGCGCCACCTTGAGGGAGTGGATGTGGGTGAAGTGGCTCTGCTCGTTCTCCTCGGGGCTGCCGCCGCCGGCGATGAGCGCCACCTTGAGGGCGAGCCACACGGAGAGGGAGAATGAGAGGGTGAGCGAGGCGCTCATAGGCGTGACTCCTGCGCGAGGGGGGCGGCGGCGCCCCGGAGGCGGGCGAGGCGGGCGAGGGCGGGGAGGACCAAGAGCACGAGCAGCGTGGAGGCGCTGAGGCCAAAGATGAGCGTGAGGGCGAGCGGGGCGCGCAGCTCAGCGCCCTCGCCCCGCGGCGAGAGCATCGGCGCGAGGCCGATGAGGGTGGTGAGGGTGGTCATCAGGATGGGGCGCAGGCGCGTCCTGCCGGCGCTCACGAGCGCGTCGTCGAGGCTGAGCCCCTCCGCGCGCCGCCGCTGGGCGGCGTCGATGAGGACGATGGCGTTGTTGACCACCACGCCGCTGAGCGTGATCAGCCCCACAAAGACCACCACCGACAGGGGGGTCTGCGTCCACCACAGCCCCACCACCACCCCGATGGCGGCGAGGGGGACGGCGCCCATGATGAGGAGGGGCGCGACGAGACTCTCGAACTGCGTGGCCATCACCACAAACACCAAGAAGAGCGACAGCAGCAGCGCGCCGGAGAGCTGCGCGCCGCTCTCCTCGAGCTCGCGCTCCTGCCCGCCGCGCCGCGCCTCCACCCCCGCCGGGAGGCGCACGCCGTCGAGGGCGCGCTCCACCTGCGCCGCGCGCGCGCCGAGCTCAAAGGCGGAGGCGTGGGCGGTGAGCTCAGCGGCGCGCTGCCCATCGAGGTGCCGAATCTCAGCGGGGCCCTCGCCGGGGACGACGTCGGCGAGGGCGGCGAGGGGCATGGGGGCGCGCGGGCCGCTGGGGGCGGGGGGGGGGCTGATCAGGAGCGTGGCGAGGCGCTCGGCGGTGAGCGCCGCCGCCCCCGCCGCGCGCACCACGATGGGCAGCCGCGCCTCCCCCCAGCGCACCTCGAGCGCCTCCTCGCCCGTGAGCTGCGCGCGCACCTGCTCCGCCACCGCGAGGGGGGTGAGGCCGACGTGGGCGAGGCGCGCGTAGTCGTAGCGAATCTGCACCTCCGGGTACCCCTCGCGCGCGCCGCGGCGCAGGTCGGAGATGCCGCGCCCCTCGAGCGGGCGGAGCGCGTCATAGACCCTCCGCTCCGCCTCGCGCAGGGCGCTGAGCGACTGCGCGCGCAGCGTGACGCGCAGGGGGGGCTTGACGGTGAGCAGGGAGGGGCGCGAGAGGCGGAGCGCGGCGCCGGGCTCGCTGGCGGCGAGGGCGCGGAGGGCGTCGCCCACGGGGTCCTCGAGGCCGCGGGCGGCGAGGGAGAGGGCGAGGCGCGCCTGGTGGGGGCCGCGCTCCTCCGCCGCCTGCCCCTCCGCCTCGTCCTGCCCGATCACGAGCTCGACGCGCGTGACGCGCGGGTCGGCGGAGAGGGCGCCCGCCCAGCGGCTGAGGCGCCGCTGCGTCTCGGGGAGGGCGGTGCCCACAGGGAGGTCCACGTCGGCGATGAGCGTCCCCTGCGACACATCGGGCAGCAGCGCGCGCGGCACGCTGGGCGCGAGGGACCACGCCCAGGCGGCGAGGGCGGCGGTGAGGGCGAGGGGGAGGGCGGGGCGGCGGAGGGCGGCGCGCAGGACGCGCGCGTAGCCCCGCTCCACGCCGCCGAGCGCCCACCCCACGGCGGCGCTCGCCCCGCGCAGCGGCGCCCCCGCCGCGCGGCTGAGGAGCCACCAGGGGAGGCGGAGGGCGGCGAGGAGCGCGAGCAGGGCGAGGAGCGCGGCGTTGGCGGCGAGGCGCGCGCCCCAGTCCGCGAGGGCGAGGGGGAGGGTGAGGGGGGCGGCGAGGGCGCGCCCGTCTTTGGCGCGCGCCTGAGAGCCCGCCCGCCGCGCCCACGCCCTCAGCTGCCCGAGGGGCAGGAGCCCGAGTCCCGCGGGGGCGGGCGGGGCGGGCTCGCGGGCGGGCTCGCGGGCGGGCTCGCGGGCGGGCTCGCGGGCGGCGAGGGCGGGCACCACCACGAGCGCCACGGCGAGGGAGGCGAGCAGCGCGGCGACCACCGTGAGCGCGAGGTCGCGGAACACCTGCCCAGCGAGCCCCTCGATCAACGCCACGGGCGCGAACACCGCCACGGTGGTGAGGGTGGAGGCCACCACGGCCCCCCCCACCTCCGCCGCCCCCAGCGCCGCCGCTGCCAGCGGGGGCTCCCCCGCCTCTCGGCGCTGCGCGATCGCCTCAAGGACCACCACGGCGTTGTCG
The DNA here is from genome assembly GCA_016874875.1 of Deltaproteobacteria bacterium. Taxonomy (GTDB): domain Bacteria; phylum Myxococcota_A; class Bradymonadia; order UBA7976; family VGTA01; genus VGTA01. The sequence continues at coordinate 7,871 of VGTA01000060.1, forward strand.
ACGAGCATGCCGACGCCGAGGGCGAGCCCGCCGAGCGACATCAGGTTGAGACTCACGCCGAGGAGCTGCATGGGGATAAAGCTGAGCGCCACGCTCAGGGGAATCGAGAGCGCCACCACGACCGTCTGGTAGGCGGAGCCCAAGAACAAGAAGAGCACCACCACGGCGAGCAGCCCCCCCGACCAGATGGCGCCGCTCACGGCGGCGAGGGCGTCCTCAATAAAGCGCGCCTGGTCGCGCGTGAGGTAGGCGCGCAGGCCCTTGGGGTGCGCTGGGCGCAAGGGCAGGGCGGCGGCGGCGCGCAGGGCGGGGTCGAGGGGCGGGAGGGCGAAGAGGGCGGCGCGCAGCCCCCGCGCCACGTCCACGAGGTTGGCCTCAGACTGCCTGTACACCTGCACGCGCACGGCCTCCTCAGCCCCCACCTGCACCCACGCCGCGCGCTCCTCCACGCCCAGGCGCGCGTCGGCGAGGTCCTTGAGCCGCAGCCACGCGCCGCCGCGCTCAGCGATGAGCGTCTCTTGGAGCGCCTCGAGGTCCGCCAGCTGCGCCACGGTCCGCACCAGCAGCTCCCCGCCGTCGGTGTGGAGCCGCCCGCCGGCGATGTTGACGTGGGCGGCGCTGAGCGCCGCGCTCACCTCGGAGGCGGTGAGGGCGTGCCGGCGGAGCGCCTCGTCGTGCAGCTCCACCTCCACCCGCGCCACGTCGCCCCCCACCACGCGCACCGCCGCCACCCCCTCCACCTGGTGGAGGGCGGGGGTGAGGAGGTCCTCGGCGTAGCGCCGCACCTCGGCGAGGGAGAGCCCGGAGGCGTCGTCGCGGGTGAGCGCGAGCTCGAGCACGGGCTCGAGCGTGGGGTCGTAGCGGAGCACCTGCGGGGGGTCCACGCCCTTGGGGAGCTGCAGCTGGTCGAGGCGCTCATAGACGCGCTGGAGGACGGCGTCGAGGTCGGCGCCCCAGCGCAGCTCGAGCTGCACCTCCGAGAGGCCCGCCCCGCTGCGGCTCCGGAGGGCGCGCAGCCCCTCCACGGTGCTCAGCCGCTGCTCCACCGCCTCCGTCAGCTCCGCCTCCACCTCCTCAGGGGCGGCACCTGCGTAGCGGGTCTGCACCGTGAGCGAGGGGAACGAGAGCGGCGGCATCAGCGACATGGGGAGCTGCTGGTAGGCGAGCGCCCCAAAGAGCGTGGCCGCCACCGTGAGCATGGTCACCGCCACAGGGCGGCGCACGATGAGCTCAAACATGACGGGCACCTTTCGAGAGAGGCGCGCGGGGGCGCGCCGCGACGGGGGAAGTGCATAGAAGCGGAGCGCTTTGTCAAGGCTTGAGCCCGCGCCCCCGATGTGCGAGCGTACACGGAGCCTCCGCGCGCCCACGAAAGGCCCCGCTATGCCCCCCCACCCCGCCTCGCCACGCGCCCGCGCGCTCGCGCTCCCCCTCGCGCTCCCCCTCGCGCTCCCCCTCGCGCTCCCCCTCGCGCTCACTCAAGAGGCGCGCGCGCGCTCCTTCCGCTTCGCCGACCTCCCCAACGGCAACGAGCTGCGCAACCTCTACTCCTGCGACCTCTGCCACGACACCAACCTGCCGCTCAACAACCGTTTCGGTCGCGACGCCTGGGCCAGCTTCTCCCCCACCTACCAGCGCCTCTCGGGGGCGCAGGTGGTGTGGAGCGCGCTCTACGCCCTCGACTCCGACGGCGACGGCTACACCAACGGCGAGGAGCTCGGCGACCCCTACGGGCAGTGGTCCTCGGGGCGCACGCCGCTGCGCCGCGCCCTCTCCGACCCCAGCAGCCGCTTCTCCACCCCGAGTCTGCCCAGCTGCGGCGACGGCGTGGTGAGCGGCTACGGCGAGGACTGCGACGGCGCCGCCCTCGCGGGGCGCACCTGCCAGAGTCTAGGCTACACCGGGGGCGCGCTCTCGTGCCGCGCCACCTGCACCTTTGACGTGAGCGCCTGCACGCGCGACGCCGACGCCGACGGCGTGTCGGACGCCACCGACAACTGCCCCACCACCGCCAACCCCACCCAAGCCGACCTCGACGCCGACCGGATCGGCGACGCCTGCGACCCCGACCTCGACGGCGACGGGCGCGCCAACGCCTCCGATAACTGCCCCACCACCGCCAACCCCACCCAAGCCGACCTCGACGCCGACGGCGCGGGCGACGCCTGCGACTCCGACCTCGACGGTGACGGGCGCGCCAACGCCTCCGATAACTGCCCCAACACCGCCAACCCCACCCAAGCCGACCTCGACGCCGACGGCGCGGGCGACGCCTGCGACTCCGACCTCGACGGCGACGGGCGCGCCAACGCCTCCGATAACTGCCCCAACACCGCCAACCCCACCCAAGCCGACCTCGACGCCGACGGCGCGGGCGACGCCTGCGACCCCGACGCCGACGGCGACGGCGCGCCAGACTCCTCCGACAACTGCCTCCGCCTCGCCAACCCCACCCAAGCCGACCTCGACGCCG
>VGTA01000061.1 GCA_016874875.1 Deltaproteobacteria bacterium
CAGAGGGGCCCCCAGGGGGGGGGGGCGGGGGGGGGGGGGGGGGGGGCGGGGGGGGGGGGGGGGCGGGGGGGGGGGGGGGGGGGGGGGGGGGGGGGGGGGGGGGGGGGCATAGGCCTCGCGCCAGGACGGCGGGTAGAGGCGCAGCCCCTCGGCGAGGGCCGCGCGGAGCGCCGTGAGCGCGCCGAGCGCCTCCTCCGCGTACGGGCGCTCCCCGAGGGCGCCGCGCACCTCGTGGGCGAGCGCCTCTCGCCAGCGCGTGTCGCGCGAGATGTGCGCCCAGGTCCACTGGCACGCGTGGCTGACGTCGCGACTCAGCTGCGCGTAGCACTTGAGCAGGGCGCTGGCGGCGGACTCGTCCACGAGGGCCACGCGGGGGGCGCCGGGCGGGGCGGGGGCCTCGTGGGCGGCGCGGAGGGCCCCGAGGAGGGCGGCGAGGCGCGGGCGGGTGGCGGCGAGGCGCTCGAGGCGCCCACAGATGCGCCGCCAGGCCCGCGCCGCCCACGCCCCCCGCCCTAGGCCCGCGCCGCTCCCCGCCCACGGGTCGGCGCTCCCCCACGCCTCCTCGCAGCGGGCGCGGGCGGCGCGCAGCGCCAGCTCCGCCTCCGCGTCTCGCCGCAGGTCAACCCCGAGGAGCGCGTGGGCGAGGGCCCGGCGGGCGAGGTCGTCGCAGCGCTCGCGCAGGTCGCAGAGGGGCCCCCGCCCCCCCGCGCTCACCGCCCGCTCTAGGTCCTCCGCCACGCTCACCGCCGCGCAGCTGAGCAGGGGCTTGAGCCAGTCGCCCGGCAGCGCGCGCCGGAGCGCCTCGTAGCGCGCCGCCTCCCCCGCGTCGAGCGGCGTGAGCGCCCGCCCCTCCTCCCGCCGCGCCGCCCACACATCAGGCGCCAGACTCAGCGCCCACCGCCTGCCCCCGAGGCGCAGCGGGTAGGTGCGCCCGCAGAGCGTCGCCCACTCCATGGGCTGCGCGAGCGGGCGCGCGCCGAGCGCCTTGAGGGCGCGCCACCGGCGCGGCGGGCGCGGGCAGGGGCCGCTGAGGGCGCCGAGGCGCAGGTCTTGGAGGGCGTCGGGGAGCGCGCCTAGGTCGTGTGGTCCGCTCATGCTCTCTCGCTCATGCTCTCTCGCTCATGCTATCTCGCTCATGCTATCTCGCTCATGCTCTCTCGCTCATGCTCTCTCGCTCATGCTCTCTCGCTCTGAAGCGACGGCGACCGCGGCGCGCCGGGTGACCCCTCATATCTATTCTCAGAAGCGATGTGTAGTGCTATAGAGCAAGATGATAAAGACCCTTGACGAGTCGCCCCCCGGCGGCGCGCGGGGCCGCCCCCCCAACATTAGAGCCCTAACGCCGCTCACCTCACCCCTCGCACGCGAGGCGCTTAGCCCAGGGAAAACGGATGTCTAGACGCTTCTCCTTGCCCACATCGCCGTGGGCCCCATCACACATCGCGGGGGTGGCCGCCGCGCTCGCCGCGCTCCTCACCACGCCGCCCGTCGAGGTCCACGCGCAGACCGTGGTGGACCAGAGCAACTCGATCATCTTGGCTAACACCACCTGGACCAAGAGCGGTAGCCCCTACACCCTCACGCGGGATGTAGAGGTGCGCCCCTCGGTCACGCTCACCATCGAGGCGGGCGTCGAGGTGCGTTTCGCCGCCACCGACGCCCTCGCCGCCGGCGAGAGCGCCGCGGGGGTGGAGCTGGTGATCAAGGGCGCCCTGCGCGCCAACGGCACCGAGGAGGAGCCCGTGCTCTTGAACGGGCAGAACCTGCCCGGCCCCCTCGCCAACGCCACCGGCCTCCGCTTCGCCGCCACCGCCACCACCTCCGCGCTCACCCACGTGCTGATCGAGGGACTCGCCTACGGCGTGGACGTGCGCGCGGGCAGCTCCTTCACCCTGCTCGCCGACCACCTGCACGTGGAGGCGGGCCACACCGCCTTCCGCCGCACCGTGGCCATGGGCGACCAGGTCTTCACCGACTCCACCCTCCTCGCCCCCGAGGCGGCGCTTGACGTGGTGGCAGGCGTGGAGGACGCGCGCTTCATCTTCACGCGCGGCGCCCTCGAGGGCGACGCCGTGGTGCGCGGCAGCCAGGGCTTCAGCAGCGCCTTCAGCGTGGTCGACGCCGCCGTCACCGGCCGCCTCACCTTCATCGGTGACCTCCAGGCCGGCGCCAGCGTCAGCCTCGACCGCGTGGAGCTCACGCAGGGCGGCGTGGCGGTGGAGGGCGCGATCCTCACCGGCGCGCTCCTCAGCGTGCGCGACTCCCGCCTGTGGGCCGCCACCCCCGCCGAGAGCGCCCTGAGCGTCACCGGCGCCGTGCTCGCCGACGCGCGCGTGGACCTCACCGGCACCGACGTGCGCGGCGACGTGCGCGTGGGCCCCGCCGTGACCCTCAGCGGCAGCGGCGAGGGGCAGTACGCGCTCATTCAGACGCCGAGCACCTGGAGCGAGGCCTCCGCCGGCTGCGCCGCCCTCGGCGCGCGCCTCGCCGACGCCCGCAACGCCGACGAGTCGGAGGCGCTCTACGAGCTCGCCAAGCGCAGCGCCACCGGCCTCGCCTGGACCGCCGGCACGCTCGTCTCGCCCCCCTGCGGCGTGGGCAACGCCTTCTTCAACATCGGCGGCGCGTCGCAGTGCGCGGGGTGGCAGTCGAGCGGCTTCCCCGTGCAGACCGTCACCGTGGGCAAAGACTGCGCCTGCGGCAACGTGTGCCCCTCGCGCACCGAGCTGCGCACCAACAGCTGCCTCACCGCTAGCGGCTTTGTGTGCGTGCAGTCGGTGGAGTACCAGTCGCGCATCCCCAGCTGCGACGCCGGCGCGCAGACCGACGAGCACTGCTACGGGGGAGACGTGAGCTGGTCTTGGACCTCGGGCGACTCCTTCTCGCAGAGCGCCGCGCTCTGGGGCGACGCCGTGTCCGACCGCCTCGCCTGCTTCTCGGGCGACCACCGCCTCTCCACCCCCCTCCACATCGCCATCGACGCGCAGGACCCCGCCGGCAGCGCCAACGGGCGCACGGGGCTGTGGCGCGCGCGCAGCGAGGGCGAGCGATACGGCTACATCTGCGAGGGCAAGCTCGCGCTCGTGGGCAGCGGCGACTCCAGCCGCGGCGTCCTCACCGTCGAGGACGTCACCCACCGCGGGCGCTTTGAGAGCCGCGTGGGCACACTCAACATGACCGCCAGCGCCTTTGAGGGCGCGCAGGCACACACCCTCAGCCGCGGCGCCAGCGTCTCGCAGAGCGCCTTCGTGGGCGCCTTTGGCCTCACGAGCCGCGCCACCGTCATCGTCTCGCGCAACACCTTCACCGGCAGCCCCCTCCACGGCGGCGGGCTGAGCGTGGAGGCGGACGTCGCCACGCTCTACGCCAACACCGTGGACGGCGGCGTGTACGGCGTCACCGCCCGCGGCCCGGCGGTGGTGGAGAACAACGTGATCTCGCGCGCTGAGCTCGTGGGCCTGCGCCTGTTTCCCGAGGGCGGCCCGAGCCCGAGCGACGACACGGCGGTGCTCAGCAACACGCTTGTGCAGAATCCCAGAGGCGTGACGGTGAGCGCCACCGTCAACGCCCCCGCCACGCAGCTCGCCAACAACCTGATCTACCGCGGCGGCGCGGCGGGGTCGGTGGGCGTGGCTAACCTCGGCGCCTCGCGCGTCACCGCCTCCCACAACAACGTCGCCGACTACGCCGCGCTCTACCAGGGCGTGATCCCGGGCGCCGGCGCCCTCAGCGTCAACCCTGTGCTCGTCGCCGATTTCCCCGCCAGCCCCCCCGTGCTCCGCATCGACAGCGGCTCACCGCTCATCGACGCGGGCAGCTGCGCCCTCGCCACGTCGCTCGACTTTGACGGCGCGCCGCGCCCCTTCGACGGCGACTTTGACGGAGTCCCCGGCTGCGACATCGGCGCCTACGAGTTTGGGCCCGCGCGCGTCTTTATCTACGCCGACGGCGCGCCCGCCACGCCCACGAGCTTTATGACCGGGCGCGAGGTCACGCTGAGCCTCTGGGGCGAGCGCGACGGCTTCATCTTTGAGGTCAAGCCCGTCACCTGGGACATCCCCGAGGCGGTGGGGGCCTTTGACGCCCCCACCGGCCGCTTCCGCCCCACGCCCGAGCCCGGCCTCTACCCCGAGGGGCTCTGGGCGAGCTTTGGCGCCCTCACCGCCACCCTCGACCTCGACCTCGACTGCGGCTGCCTCGCGCCTGACCTCGCCAGCGGCCTCCCGGGCGGCTGCAACGGGGTGCCGGCGTGCTACTTCACGGACTGGTCGAGCGCCTGCCCTGTGCGCGAAAACTACTGCCAGCTCGCCGACATCGGCTCTTTTGAGAATCCTGTGGTGATCGCCGCCGACGAGACGCGCCAGCTTCGGGCGGGCGGGCGCGACATCTTCGGCACCGTGTTCAAGGTCAACGGCCCCTTCACCTACGCGGTGGTGGGCGGCGGCGCCACCGTGGACGCCGTGGGGCGCCTCACGGCGGGCACGGCGTCGGGGTCCTTCCCCGCCGCCCTACAGATCTCCAAGGGGGCCGTCAGCGGGCGCACCGACCTCGTGGTGACGCCGGCGGCGGCGCACTCGGTGGTGGTGACCAAGCCGCAGCAGTCGGTGGGCACCTCGCGCACCCTGCAGTACTCGGCGCGCGTCCTCGACCGCTTTGGCAACGAGCTCCCCAACGCCCCCGTGACCTGGTCGCTCGTGAGCGGCGCGGATTCACAGATCAGCCCCGTCGGGCGCGTCACCGCCGGCTGCACCCCCGGGTCGTTCCCGGGGGCGGTGGTGGCCACCTCGGGCGCCGTGAGCGGCTCCTCGGCGCTGGTGGTGGAGCTCGGGGGCGCCAACCTCGTGAGCATGAACATCCAGCCCGCCGCCGTCGAGGTGGCGGCGACCGAGGGCGCGGCGTTCACCGCGAGCCTCACCGACGCCTGCGGCTTCACGCGCCTCGCCGTCTCCCCCACCTTCTCGGCGCGCGCCAACGCGGGCAGCGTGAACGCCGCCACGGGCGCCTTCACCGCCGGCTGCAACCTCGGCGCCTTCGCGAGCGCCGTGACCGTGTCGGCGGAGGGCTTTACGGCGAGCGCCGCCGTCACCGTCACCGACGCCCCCCTCGCGCGCGTCCGCCTGCAGCCCGAGGTGGCGCAGGTGCGCGTGAACAGCGCCGCCACCTTTGAGGCGATCGGCGAGGACTCCTGCGGGCGCGTGCGCGCCGTGGACCCGCTGTGGAGCACGAGCATCGTCAACGCCACCACCTCCGCTGTGGGCCCGGGCGCCTTCCGCCGCCTCAACGTGGGCTGCGCCGTCCTCGACACCTACGCCGCCGGCGTGCGCGCCACGGTGGGCCCCTTCCAGGCGGTGGCCTCGGTGGTGGTCACGTCCGGCGACCCCTCGGTGCTCAACCTCACGCAGTCGAGCGTCTCGCTGCCCGCCGGCAACCCGCTGCAGCTGATCGCCAACAGCGAGGACGCCTGCGGCAACAGCCGCAATGACCTCCTGCGCTGGTCGGCCTCTAACGGGCAGGTCACGGGCGCGGGCCTCTACACGGCGGGGTGCGTGCGCGGCTCGTTCACGAGCGCGGTGGTGGTGCGCGCGGGCACGCTCGAGCGCACCGCCGACGTGACCGTCACCGACGGCGTGCTCCGCAGCGTGGAGATCGAGCCGAGCGCGGTGTCGCTGCAGGCGGGCGCCTCGCGCCAGCTCCGCGCCAACCTCTACGACGGCTGCCGCAACATCATCGCCGGGCAGCCCGCCTGGAGCGTGGCGCAGGGGGCGAGCATCACGCCGACCGGCCTGATCACCGCGAGCACCGCCGCGGGCACCTTCGCGGCGTCGGTGGTGGCGGAGCTCAACGGCTTCCAGGATCAGGCCGACCTCACCGTCACCCCCGCCGCCGCCACCGCCCTGCAGATCACCCCCGCGCCCCTCCGCGTCGCCGCCGGAGGCGCCGTGGCGCTGCAGGTGACCGCCTTTGACGTCTTCGGCAACTCCTTTATCGCCGACCCCCTCTGGACGGTGGACCCCCTCGCCGGCGCGGTGGACGCCAGCGACGTGTTCACGGCGGGGCCGCGCGTGGGCGTGTACGCGGGCGCCGTCACGGCGCGCGTGGGCGCCGCCACGCTCTCGGTGGACGTGGAGGTGGTGCCGGCGCAGGTGGCCAGCGTCGTCTTGGAGGCGCAGGAGCCCGCCAACGGCATCGACGTGGTGGACCTCTCCAACCTCACCGCGGGGCAGGCGCAGACGGTGGTGATCACGGCGCAGGCGTTTGACGCGTTTGGCAACGTGGTGCCGCTCACGCCGAGCGCCCTGCAGTGGTCGGTCTCGGCGGGCGGCGGCACCGCGCTGCCGAGCGCGTCGCTGCCGCAGGCCACCTACGTGGTGGGGACGCGCGCCGCCAACCACAGCGTCACCGCCACCCTCGGCGCCGTGGCGGGGCGCCTGCCCGTGGTGATCCGCCCGGCGGCGCCCGTGAGTCTCTCCGTCTTTGACGTCAGCCCCCCCAACAACGCCATCAACGCCATCACGCTCACCCCCAACCAGACGTTCCAGCTCGGCGTGCGCGTGGATGACCTCTACGGCAACCAGGTGAGCGCGCCGGTGGTCTTTGGGGTGGAGAGCGACCGCGTGGGGCTCGTCTCGGTGAGCCCGTCGGGCCTCGTGCGCGCCGGCACCGTGGCGGGCGTGGGGGCGCTGGTGGTGCGGGTCAGCGCCTCGCTGTCCACCTCCATCCCCCTGAGCGTCATCCCCGGCGACCCCGTGGCCATCGAGGTGGCGCCGGAGCGCGTGGTCACGCAGCCGCTGAGCGTGGTGCAGCTCACCGCCACCTTCCGCGACTCGTTCGGCAACGCGGTGGCGGTGGACCACGCGTGGGCGGATTTCGATGTGGGCGGCAGCGTGACCGCCGGCGGCGCCTTCACCGCCGGCAGCGCCGCGGGCACCTTTAGCCGGGCGCTGGTGGTGCGCGGGCGCGGCCTTGAGCGCTTTGTGGACGTGGTGGTCAACCCCGGCGCGCCGCGCACCGTGCGCGTGGAGCCGAGCCTCATCATCACCTCCCCCAACCCCAACGCGCCCATCCCGCTGTCGTTGGTGTTCTCGGACGCGCAGGGCAACGTCACGGCGGCCCCCGGCGCCCGCGTCACCTGGAATCTCCGCGAGGGCTCCGGGTTCGACCTCGGCGCCGACGGGGTGCTCGTGGTGGACTGCTCGCGCGGGCCGGGCCTCTATCCGCAGGAGGTGCAGGTGAGCGCGGAGGTGCAGGGCGCCACGCTCACCACCAGCGCCTCGATCGAGGTGCGCCCGGGCGCCACGCGCTCCATCGAGGTGAACGCCACGCGCCTTGAGGTGCAGGTGAACAACACGCTCTTGAACTTGTCGGCCACCCCGCGCGACCTCTGCGAGGTCCCGACGCAGTCGGTGGCGCGCTGGCGCGTGGTGAGCGGGCAGGGGACGGTGACGCCGCAGGGGCAGTTCACCGCCTCCACCGTGGCGGGGCCCGTGGAGCTGCGCGCCGCCGTGGACGCCATCGATTCGCCCACGGTCAACGTGGTGGTGCGCCCCGGCGCGCCCACGATCGTGTTCGTGGTGCCGGCGGACCTGCAGTCGGCGGACCCCGCGCCGGGCACCTATGACGTCACGCTCACCGTGGGCGACACGCAGGGCTTTGTGGCCTACGCCAACGACACCTACGGCAACGAGTGGCGCCCCGACGGCGTGGTGTGGGCGGTCAAGAGCGCGCAGGGGGTGTTTGTGTCGGGGGGCGAGCCCGTGCAGGAGGGGCCCGTGGGCGCCATCTCCGATCAGGGCGAGCTCCAGGCGGGGCTGACGGCGGGGCGCTTTTTGAGCTCCGTGAAGGCCACCGTGGGCGGGCGCAGCGGCGCCGCCAACGTGTATCTGGTGCCCGACGAGGTGGTGGAGGTGCGGGTGGAGCCCGCCGCGGCGGACCTCGTGCCCCGCCAGGTGGTGAGCTTTAGCGCTCGCGCCTACGACCAGCACGCCAACGAGGTGACCGGGGTCAACCCCTCCTTCGTGTGCAACGGCGAGGTGGGCCTCTGCACGCCCAACGGCGTCCTCACCGCCACCGACCGCGTGGGCGACTACCTGCAGTCGGTGTCGGCGGAGGTGAGCGCGGTGCGCGGCTTCGCCGACGTGCGCGTCCGCAACAGCGCCCCCGCCCGCGTGGAGATCTCGCCGCGCGCCACCTCGGCGGCGGTGGGGAGCAGCGTGCTCTTCAGCGCGCGCGTGTTTGACACCACGGGCGTGGAGATCGCCGGCGCGGCGGTGTCGTGGACGGCGGAGGACGCCCTCGGGGTCGTCAACCTCATCAGCGCGCAGGAGGCGCGCCTCGACGTGGGGCGCGCCACGGGCCGCTACCTGTCGGGGGTCACGGCGGCGGTGGAGACGGCGGACGGGATGCGCGTGGAGGGCAGCGCGGACGTGGTGGTGCCCGTGGACTTTGATCAAGACGGCGTGGAGGACCTCGCCGAGCTCGACAACGACCTCGACCCCGCCGACCCGGACGACGCGGCGCTCGACCTCGACGAGGACGGCCTCACCAACGCGCAGGAGGTGGAGGCGGGCGTCGACCTGCGCGACGCCGACTCCGACGACGACGGCGTGCTCGACGGCGATGAGGGGTCGTGGGACATCGACACGGACCGCGACGGGCTCATCAACGCCCTCGACCCCGACTCCGACAACGACGACGTGTATGACGGCACCGAGGTGGGACTCACGCAGCCGAGCGCCGACACGGAGCGCGGGGACTGGTTCGTGGCGGACCAGGACCCCGAGACCACCACCTCGCCCACCAACCCCGACTCCGACGGCGACGGGCTGGCGGACGGCGTGGAGGACGCCAACCGCAACGGCCGCCTCGACCCGGGCGAGACGCCGCCCACGCGCAACTTCAACTACATCTTCTGTGACCCCACGGCGCTCGAGTCGGGGTGCCCGGAGGGGCTGATCTGCCTCAACACGATCTGCACCGAGCCGGCGCAGGAGGAGCGCCGCGCGCCCGACACGGGCTGCGCCTCAGCGCGCGGGGAGGGGGCGGCGCTCGCCCTCGCGGCGCTCATCGGCGCCCTCGCCCTCCGCCGCCGCCGCGCCGCCTGAGTCCGCCTGAGTCCGCCTGAGTCTTAGAGGGCGGCGACCTCGAGCAGGAACCGCCCGCTCCAGCCCGCCATGCCCGTCTCGGGGTCGGAGTAGCCGTCGATGAAGACGTAGACGACCTGCCCGGCGGCGAGGTCGAGGACGAGGCGGCTGCCGAGGTCGCCGATGGCGCGGTTGATGTCGTCGTTGCAGCCGAGCTCGGCCACCCAGTCCGAGAAGGCGCAGTGGCTGCGAATCCACATGAGGGTGTCGGGGCCGGTGGGGGCCTCGTCGGGGGCGCTCAGGGGCTGCGAGGTGAAGGCGTACTGCCCGGCGGCGTCGGCGGTGAACGAGAAGAGCTTGGAGGCGGTGCCGCCGCCGCAGAAGCCCCGCCCGTAGGTGGCGAGGCCGGTGGTGTCGCCCTCGTAGCGGCCGCCCGCGGCGTTGAGGTCCACCACGTCGTAGTAGGGGGGGCAGGCGGTGGTCGCCGCGGCGCACTTCTTGCGCCCCCCCGCCGCGTCGCCGCAGAGCGCGCCGTCGGCGCAGCGCGAGAGGCCGCGGTTGACGTCGCACTCCTCGCTGATGGCGGCGGTGGGCGTGGGGAGCAGCTCGAGGTCGGCGAGGGCGCTGGCGTAGCCCGTCTCGTCGAGCACCCGCACCTTGACGCGCGTGAGGCGCGCGAGGTCCTCGCGCGACTCGATGAGGACGGGCACGCTCCACTCGCCCACGAAGTCGCCGTTGCCCTGGCGCAGCGATTTGAAGCGCACGTTGAGGGGCCCGGGCATCTCGCTGAGCTGCACCGCGCGCCCGTCGTCATAGAAGTACTCAAACTCAAAGCTCGCGACGTTGTTGTCCTCATCGCGCCCGATCAGCTCGATGCCGAGGCCGCCGTCCTGGCGGTTGATAAAGGCGCGGGAGCGGCGGAGGAGGGGCGCCTCGAGGGGCGGGGGCTCCTCGCCGCCCGCCGCGCCCGCCTCCGCGCCCGCCTCCGCGCCCGCCTCCGCGCCCGCCGCCGCGCCCGCCTCAGCGCCGCCCTGGTCGGGCGCGGCGCCCGCCTCGGCGCCGCTCAGCATGTCGGGGGCGAGCATGTCGGGGTTGAGGGGGTCGGGGGCGCGCATGTCGGGGGCGAGGGCGACGCCGGCGGGCGCGGGCTCCTCATAGTCCTCGTAGGCGCGGCAGCCCCACGTCGGGGCGAGGGCGGCGAGGGCGGCGAGGGCGGCGAGCGGGCGGCGGTTGACG
>VGTA01000062.1 GCA_016874875.1 Deltaproteobacteria bacterium
GGGGGGGAGGGGGGGGGTTGCGGCCGGGGGGGGGGGGTGGCAGAGGGGGGGGCGGGGGGTTGGGGGGGGGGATTTGTGCATTGCACAATAGACCTCAGCCTCAGATGTGATCCCGCGCAGTCGTTCACAGGAGAGCAGAGAGTGACCCTCCCCCCCATCGGCATCCTCGCCACAGGCACCTACATCCCCGCCCCCCGCATGACCGGCGCCGAGATCGCCGCCGCCAGCGGCCTGCCGCGCGCCGTCGTGGAGGAGAAGCTCGGCATCCTCGAGAAGCCCGTCCCCGGCCCCCACGACCACCCCTGCCAGATGGGCGCGTGGGCGGCGGAGCGGGCGCTCGCCAAGGCCGGCGTGAGCGCCCTCGACGTGGACGCCATCATCAGCATCAGCGAGGAGCACAAGGAGCGCCCGCTCATGGTGTCGGGGATCAAGATTCAGCAGCTCATCGGCGCGCGCAACGCCTGGGCGGTGGACGTGGCGCAGCGGTGCTGCACCACCCTCGCCGCGCTCAAGCTCGCCAAGGGGCTCATGCAGTCGGACCCGGCGCTCCGCACCGTCCTGCTCGCCGGCGGCTACCGCAACGGCGACCTGATCGACTTCACCAACCCGCGCGTGTCTTTTATGTACAACCTCGCCGCCGCCGGCGGGGCGCTGCTCCTGCGGCGGGGGCACGAGCGCAACGCGCTGCTCGGCTCGTCGCTCATCTCCGACGGCGATTTCGCCGACGACGTCAACGTGCCCGCCGGCGGCACCGTGCGCCCCCTGCGCCCCGAGGACGTGGGCACGGGGGCGGCGATGCTCGAGGTCAACGACGTGGAGGGCATGAAGGCGCGCCTCGCGGAGCGGTCGCACGCCAACTTTATGCGCGTGATCCGCGAGGCGGTGGAGCGCTCCGGGGCGGCGGTGGGCGACGTGGGCTACCTCGCGCTGCTGCACATGAAGCGCTCCGCTCACCACGCCACCCTCGCCGAGCTGGGACTCGCGGAGCGGCAGTCGTACTACCTCGAGCGCTACGGGCACATCGGGCAGCTCGACCCGATTCTCTCGGTGGAGCTCGCCGAGCAGGACGGGCGCCTGCGGGGGGGGGCGCTGGTGGTGATGGCGAGCGCGGGGGTGAGCTACGCGTGGGGGGCGCAGGCGGTCCGCTGGGGCTGAGCGCGGGCGCTCAAGGGCGGGCGCTCAGGGGCGCCGCACGCAGCGCCAGCACAGGTGCGGGCGGCGCTGCTCAAAGTCGGGGGGGACCGTGCGCGCGGTGATCTCCTCGGGCTCCCACCGGCCGCGCACCTCGTCGCTCAGCTTAAAGGTGCGGGCGTTGGTGGAGAAGTACACCACGCCCCCCGCCGGCACCACCCACCACAGCAGCTCAAAGAGCGTGGGGTGGTGGCGGCGGACGTCGAAGGTGGGGGTGCCCTTGCCGTTGGAGAAGGTGGGCGGGTCGAGCACCACGAGGTCAAAGCGCGCGCCCGCCGCGCGCGCCCCGCGCAGGAACTCGCCCACGTCGGCGCGCACGAGCTCGTGCGCGAAGCCCTCGAGGGCGTTGAGGGCGAGGTTGTCCTGCGCCCACCGCAGGTAGGTGGGCGTGCTGTCCACGGTGGTGGTGCTGCGCGCGCCGGCGGCGGCGGCGTGGACGGTGAAGCTGCCGGTGTAGGCGAACAGGTTGAGGAAGCGCTTGCCGCGCGCCTCCGCCGCCACCAGCTCGCGCGTCTGGCGGTGGTCCAAGAACAGCCCCGTGTCGAGGTAGTCGCGGAGGTTCACCCAGAAGCGCAGCCCCCCCTCCCCCACCTCAAACCGCTCCCCCGCGCGCGCCACCGGCGTGTACTGCGCGCTCCCCCGCTGCCGCGCGCGGCGCTTGAGGTAGGCGCGCTCGGCGGGCACGTCGAGCGCGAGGCGCGCCGCCTCGAGCCACGCGGCGCCGAGCGCCTCCACCTCGTCGTCGGGGACGCCCTCGTGCGGGACGATGGCGCCGTAGAGGCGCCCCTCGTACCAGTCGAGCACCATGGGCACCTCGGGGATGTCGCGGTCGTAGAGGCGGTAGCAGGTCACGCCCTCGCGCCTGGCCCACTTGCGCCTGTGCTTGGCGTTCTTGCGGAGGCGGTTGACGAGCATCTCGGCCTGCGCGGCGCGCCGGTCGGGGCTCTCGGGGGGGCGGGGCGCCTCGCTGACGAGGGGGGGGCCGGCGGGGGTGGCGCGCGCGTCGCTCACGCGCCCCCCTCGCGCCCGCCGCGCCCCTCGCGCTCCGCGCCGAGGTCGTGGTCGTAGGCGCTCTCCGCCGCCGCCCCCGCCCGCTCCGCCGCCGCCGTGAGCGCCGGGAAGCTGCGGGCGGTCTCGAGGACGGAGCGCAGGTAGAGCACGCCGTCGGTGTGCCCTGTGCCGGGGGACTCGCTCACGTGGCGGCGGGCGGCGTTGAGGTGCACTCTGCGAATCGCGCGCACGGCGCGCTCGTAGCCGTAGAGCGCCTCGGCGAGCCCCCGCGCCTCCTCGCCGCGCTCGCCGCGCCACACGGCGCTCAGCGCCGCCACCTGCTCCTCCTCAGGGCGCCCCGCCACCCCAAAGAGGGCGTCGGCGGCGGACGAGAGGGTGGGGCGGGCGGCGCGCGCCTCCATCTCCGAGGTCCACCAGCGCGTCTTGGGGCGCCCCTCCCCCACCACGGGCCCGCGGTCGAGGAACTCGCGGAAGGTGAACGTGCGCCCGCGGTGCCTCACGTAGGGCGCGTCGGGGCGCACCCCCGAGGCGATCTCCACGAGCCGGAAGCGGATCGACTCGGCGCCGCTGGCGGGGCTCAGGTGCACGCGGAAGTAGGCGAAATCCTCAGGGGTGAGGTGGTCCACGAGGTGCTGTAGCTGGCGGGCGGCGAGGAGCAGCCACGAGCGGCAGCGCCCCACGAGCGCGGCGGCGCGGGGCAGATCGCGTCCCTGAATCGCCTCCACGGCGCGCTCGAGCTCGTAGAGGCAGCCGGCGAAACTCAGCTCGCAGGACTGGTGCACGAGGATGAACTGAAACTCGTCGGGGTGCGCGTAGGCGCGCGCCGCGCCCCCCGGGGCCTTGGGGAGCAAGAGCTCCTTGATGAGCGGGTCTTGGATGTACTCGCAGTAGTGGACCTGCTCGGGGTCGAGGACCTCGTGACCGCAGGGGAGGAGGGTGGTGGTGGCGCTCATTGGGGGCTCCTCTGTGCTCGCTTAAACCCAGCGCGTGATGAGACCCGCGCGCTCCATGGCGCCGAGGACCACGGGCTGTATGCGGGCGCGGGCGCGCTCGTTGCCCTCGCGGATCACCTCGTCGATGTAGCCGTCGCCGCGCGCCTCCACCGCCGCGCGCCGCTCGCGAATCTCTCGCAAGAAGCCCTCCTCCATCACGTCGAGCGCCCTCTTCTTGCACACCGCGCAGCCCCACTTGGCCTGCGTGCAGCCGTCGGTCACCCACTCCATGCCCCCCTCCTCGTGGAGCCCGAGGTGGGTGAGCACCTTGTGGATGCCGCCGATGTTGCACCGGTCGGGGTGACCGGCGTCCTGCAGGCGCACGCGGGCGGGGTCAGTGGGCGCCACCTTGATCTTCTTCCACTGCGCCTCGTAGCTGTCGCCGAGGTAGAGGGTGGCCTTGTCGCCCTCGGATTTGCCCATCTTGCCCGAGGCGCTCAGGCCGGGCACGCGCACCGCCTCGCGCTCAAGGAAGGTGGGCACGCGGAAGTAGTCGCCGTAGAGGTGGTTGAAGCGCAGGGCGAGGTCGCGGGCGAACTCCACGTGCTGGAGCTGGTCCTCGCCCACGGGCACGAGGTCGGCGGCGGGGCCGAGGATGTCGGCGGCCATGAGGATGGGGTAGGTGAACAGGCCCACGTTGGCCGCCTGCCCGAGCTCGGCGAGCTTGTCCTTCTTCTCTTTCCAGTGGTGCATGCGCTCGAGCCGCCCGGCGGTGGTGAGGCAGCTGAGGAGCCACGAGAGCTGGAGGGTCTCGGGGATCGCCGTCTGGTCAAAGATCACGGCGCGCTCTGGGTCCACCCCGGCGGCGATGAAGTCCACCACCACGCCCCGGATGTCGCGCTTGAGGGCGCGCGGGTCGCTGAGGGTGGTGAGGGAGTGCAGGGTGGCGACGCCAAAGTAGCAGCGCACGTCCTCGCGCGCGCTGAGCTGCGCGAAGCTCCGCGTGGCGCCGAGGTAGTTGCCGAGGTGGGTGCGCCCCGTGGCGCGAATCAGGGAGAGGGCGACCTTGGGCTTGGGGGCGGGGGCGGGCGCCTCGGGGGGAAGCGCGGGCGGCGGGGGGGCGCTC
Organism: Deltaproteobacteria bacterium; assembly: GCA_016874875.1. Lineage (GTDB taxonomy): Bacteria > Myxococcota_A > Bradymonadia > UBA7976 > VGTA01 > VGTA01. Next base: position 4,261 of record VGTA01000062.1, read on the forward strand.
ATGGGGGGTCTCCTGCTGTGCCCTCGCGGCGCGCGGCGGCGGGGGCGGGTGGGTCGAGCTTCTCTGCGCCTGTGTTTACAGCGTTGACTAGAGGATGGCAATCTGTTGGCGTCGAGGGGTCCGCCGCGCCCCGCCGCGCCCCGCCGCGCCTACCCACACGCTCAGGAGTCTCCTCATGCGTGCCCGCCGCTCCCCCCGCCCCCCGCAGCCCGCCCCCGAGCTGCTCGCCCTCCGCGCCGCCCTCTTCGCCGCCGCGGGGGTGGGCGCGCAGGGGTGCATCCAAGAGCCCTCAGACCCCGTCGAGGAGGGCGGCGCGGGCGCGGCGGGGAGCGCGGCGGGGAGCTCGGCGGGGAGCGCGGCGGGGAGCGCGGTGACGCCCCCGAGCCCCCCCTGCGCCGCCACCGCCACCGCCCTCGCCGACGGGCGCCCCACGGGCTTTGAGGTCTGCGAGGACGGGCGCGCCTTCAAGGTGGGCCCGAGCGCCTGCGAAGCCCCGCCCCCCACCTTGGCCGCGTGTGACGCGATGAGCGTCGAGGCCGCGAGCTGCGAGTCCGACGCGGACTGCGTTAACGGCCCCAACGGGCGCTGCCAGGAGACGCTCGACTGGGGCTACCCCACCTGCGGCTGCGCCTACTCCTGCACGCGGGACGAGGAGTGCGGCGACGGCGAGGTCTGCGCGTGCCCGAGCGGCGGGCAAGGGCGCTGCATACAGGCGAGCTGCGCTCAAGGGGGCGAGTGCGCCAGCGGGCTGTGCGAGATTTCGATCAATGATCAAATATGCGGATCGTCGGTGGTGCAGCTCGCGTGCCGCACGAGCGCCGACGCCTGCGACAGCGACGCCGACTGCCCCAACAGCTCCTGCGCGACGCTGGGGGAGGCGTGGGGGTGCTTGGCGCCCATCGACCGGTCCCAGTGCCCCGTGGCCGGCCGCCCCGCCCTCAGCGGCGAGGGGGAGGCGGTGGTGGCGCCCCTCACGAGCGGCGAGGGCTGGGGCGCGCTCGCCCCCCTCCCCCTCGACCTCGCCGCCGCCCTGCGCGCCCTCAGCGCCGAGGAGCGCGCGTGGCTCAAGGGGGAGTGGGCGCAGCTCGCCGCCCTCGAGCACGCCTCCGTGGCGAGCTTCGCGCGCGTCACCCTTGAGCTGATGGCGCTCGGCGCGCCCGCCGACCTGCTCTTGGAGGCGCAGCGCGCCGCCGCCGACGAGGTGGAGCACGCCCGCGCCGTCTACGGGCTGCTCGCCGCCCTCACCGGCGCCCCCGCCGCCCCCGGGCCCCTCGCCGTGGAGCGCATCGCGCCGCGCCTCACCCGCCGCGAGGTGGCGCGCGCGCTGGTGGAGGAGGCGTGCGTGAGCGAGGCGCTCGGGGTGGGGGAGGTGATCTACGCCCTTGAGCTGATGACCCCCCTCGGCGCGCCGCGCGAGGCGCACACGCACCTCGCCCGCGTCTGCGCCGACGAGACCCGCCACGCCGCCCTCGCGTGGTCCACCCTCCGCTGGCTGCTCTCGTGCGCGGACGAGGAGTCGGCGGAGGAGGGGGCGCGCCTCCGCGACGAGCTCGCGGCGCTGCTGGTGGGGCGCGCCTCGGCGCTGCTCGCGCCTGATTCGCTCGCCGCGGCGCCGGGGGGCGGCTGGCGCGCGCTCAACCGCCTCGGCGCCCTCAGCCCCGCGCAGCGCCGCGAGGGGCGCGCGCGGGCGGCGGGGGTGGTGGCGCGCTGCGCGGAGGAGCTGTTGGGCGCCGGGCGCGTGGCGCCGCTCCGCGCTGCCCTGAGGGCGGCGAGCTGAGGGCGGCGAGCTGAGGGCGGCGCGCTGAGGGCGGCGCGCTGAGGGCGGCGCGCTGAGGGCGGCGCGCTGGAGACAGCGAGCTCGGGGCGGCGAGCTGGGGAGCGCACATCATGATGTTTTCCAAGGAGAGAGCACATGCCCCCCCCCAAGCCTCGCGCAGCTCGGCGCGCGCCTTCCTGCTCAGCGCCACGCTGTGCCCCAGCGGGCAGTTCTGCGTCGTGGGCTCCACGGGCCCCTCGTGCCGCTGCGTCGCCAGCGCTTATCGCGCCTGCTCCACGGGGGACGTGTGGAACTTTAACAGCTGCAACACGCGCAACACGATCGCGGAGAGCTGCACGGGCGCCACGGAGTGCACCGAGGGGCCGCTCGGGCCCTACTGCGGGCCGCGCGTCACCTGCCTCTCTGACGATCTGTGAGGGCGCCTCGATTCGCCTGTGTGACGCGCGCGGGGCGGAGAGCGCCTTGGTGACGGAGTGCGCGACGGGCCAGCGGTGTGAGGTGGTGTCGGGGGCGCCCGCCTGCGTGTGCGCGCCCCGCCGCCTACCGCTCCTCCCTCAGCCGCCCCGCGGCGCTGGGCTATGAGCTGTCGTGCGGGCTCGTGCAGCAGCTCACGTTCCCCACCTCGGGCGACTACGACTGCCGCTGCACGAGCAACCGCGACACGCTCAACGGCGTGCCTCGCTGCGTCGGCGCGCAGCACCTCGACGCCGCGACGCGCTTTGGGGCGGGGCCGAGCGTGCGCGCTGCCGCAGGGGCACCTCAACGGCGGCTTCCTCGTCGGTGATCACCGAGAGCTATCGGCTCGAGATCGTGCGCGTCCACCCTCAGCCCGGTGACCGCGCGCTGGTGTGGCGCGGCGCGGACCCGGCGTTCGCGCACCGCGAGAGCGGCGACCCGCTGCGCCCCGACGGGGTGCAGGTGCACGAGCGCGGCTTTGAGGTGGACGCGCAGGGGCGCTTCCTCCTCGCCTTCCGCAACACCTCGCCGAGCGGCGAGGGCGTGGGGGTGATCCGCATTGGGGCGCAGGGGGACTCCTGCGAGTTCATCACCCGCTCCGGCTCCCTCGGCGCCAACGCCTACGCCGGCGCGCCGGTGGGCGAGGGGTTCGTGGTGGACCGCGGCTACTACGCGGGGTTCGAGCTGCTCAACGGCCGCCTCTACGCCCTCAGCGACGCCTTCAAGGCCGTCATCGAGGTGGACCTCGCCACGGGTCAACGTGGACGGCATGGGCAACCGCTGGCTCACCTGGGACCCCACGCGCGACGTCATGTGGTCCACGGGGCGCTACTCCGTGCGCCAGATGATCGCCGTGGACCTGCCCACGGGCGACCGCGTGGAGGCGTTCTGTCGCGCGAGCAACCCCGACGCCCCGTGGCGCAACCTCTGCCTGAGCGGCGTGATGGCGGGCGGCTATCAGGGCGAGGGCGGCTTCTGGGTGCACCCCTCGGGGCGCGTGTTCGCCGTCCACGAGAGCTTCACGCTCGTGGAGGTGGACCTCCTCAACGGGAACTCGTGGCGCGTGAGTCTCTGAGGGGCGGCGCGGCGTGACTCGCTCCGCTTGAGCGTGTAGACTTCCGCGCGCTCTCCCGCGTGCTCTCCTGGGTCGCGCTCCTGGGTCGCGCTCGTCGCCGACTCTCGTCGCTGCCTCTCATTCATAACGAACGAAAGAAATCAAACCACCACATGAACGCTCTACACCCCCGTCTCATCACCCTCCCGCGCGCCCTCGCGCGCGCCCTCCCGCTCGCTCTCACGCTCGCTCTCACGCTCGCCCTCCCGCTCGCCCTCAGCGCGGCGGGCTGCGCGGACACGCCGGCGGAGGAGGAGGGCGCCGCGGGCGCCGCGGGCGCCACGCCCGCGAGCGGCGCGCCGCGCTTCTGCCTCAATCAGCCAAGCAGCAGCGTTTTCGCCTGCGCGTATGAGTCCATCTGCCTCGAAAGCATCCCCACCCCCCCCGATCTCGACGCCCGCCGCGCCGAGTGCGTGGACGATGGAGGGCGCGTCTTGCAGCGCTGCTCGGAGACGGGCGCGCGGATCTTGGGGGCGTGCAACGAGGGGGAGCGCCTGCGGGTGCTCTTTGAGGGGAACGACGCCTCGCAGGAGCGTATGGGGTGTGAGGCGGACGGGTTTGAGTGGGTGAGCTGCCCGTAGGGCGCCGCGCCGCCGCTCGACCCCTGAGGGGCGGGCGCTCCGCTGCGCTCACCGCGCCGCGCTACACTGCGCCGCGCCACACTGCGCCGCGCTACACTGCGCCGCGCTACACTGCGCCGCGCCGCGCCGCGCGATACTGCGCCGCGCGATACTGCGCCGCGCCGCGCCGCGCCCCCCTGCGCTATACTGAGCGGCGACCCGCTCACCCCTAGAGGCACGCCCGCCATGCACCCCCCCGCCCCCGCCCTCACCCCCGCGCTCACCGCACGCCGCCGCAAGGCCGCCGCCCTCCTCGCCGACGCCGCCCCTGGCGCCGTGGGGCTCGTCCTCGCCGGCGCCGAGCAGCCGCGCAACTACCGCGCCAACGCGCACCCCTTCCGCGCCTCGAGCCACGCGCTCTACCTGTGCGGCGCGCTCCCCGCCGGCGCCGCGCTGCTGCTCGACGCGGAGCGCGAGGGGGGCGGGGTGGCGTTTATCCCCGTGGGCGACGCCCGCGACGCCCTGTGGCACGGCCCGAGTCTGCCCCTCAGCGCGTGGGCGGCGGCGCTCGGGGTGGAGGCGCGCCCGCTGGAGGAGCTCGCGGGGGAGGCGGCGCGCCTGGGCGGGCGGCTGCTCGGGCTGCCGCAGCACCAGCAGGGGGCGGCGGCGCAGCAGGGGGCGCTGCTCGGGCGCGAGGCGGAGCCGCGGGGGCGCGACCTGCCCCTCGCCCACGCCCTCGTGGAGAGCCGCCTCACCCACGACGCCGCCGCCGTGGAGGGGCTCCGCGAGGCGGCGCGCCTCACCGCCGCCGCCCACGCCGCCGGGCGCCGCTGCGTGCGCGAGCTCGGCGCGCGCCTCGACGCGGGGGAGGAGGTCCGCTGCCACGAGGTGCGCGCCGCCATGGAGGAGCCCCTCACGCGCGCCGGCGCCACCCCGTCCTACATCCCCATCATCACCCCCCACGGCGAGGTGCTCCACCAGCACGACCACAGCGCCCCCCTCCGCCGCGGCGACCTGCTCCTCGTAGACTTTGGCGCCGAGACGGCGGCGGGGTGGGCGGGGGACGTGACGCGCGTGTGGCCCGTGGGCGAGCGCATGAGCCCCACGCAGCGCGCCCTCTACGACGTGGTCCACGCCGCCCTCCGCGCCGCCACCGCCGAGGTGCGCCCGGGGGCGGAGTACCGCCACGTCCACCTGCGCGCCTGCCTCACGCTCGCCGAGGGGCTGCGCGACGTGGGCATCCTCAAGGTGGGCGCGGAGGAGGCGGTGGCGCGCAACGCCCACGCGCTGTTCTTCCCCCACGGCGTGGGGCACCTGCTCGGGCTCGACGTCCACGACATGGAGGACCTCGGCGACGTGGCGGGCTACGCGCCGGGGCGCGCGCGCGACGAGCGCTTTGGGTGGGGCTACCTCCGCCTCGACCGCCCGCTCCGCGAGGGCATGGCGGTGACCGTGGAGCCCGGCTTCTATCAGGTGGAGGCGCTCTTGCGCGACCCCTCGGTGGCGGGCCCTCAGGCGGCGGCGTGCGTGGACTGGGGGCGCTTGGAGATGTTTGGGGACGTGCGGGGGGTTAGGCTCGAGGATGACGTGCTGGTGACGGCGGGGGGGGCGGAGGTGCTGAGCGGGGCGGTGGGGTTTGAGCGGGGGTAGGGGGTGAGCGGATGAGCGAGACGCCGTCGCCCCCTCGCCCCCGCCGCGTTCTCCGTCACCCGCCCGCCCACACCGCCCACATCAAGAGAGCCAACACATCCACATCAGGAGAGCGGCGAGCGCCCTCGCGCCCGCGGCGTCAGAAGTTCTTCTGCACCGAGGCGCCCGTCGGGCCGTTCGGCGCGCCCCCTAGGCCGCCGGTGCCTGCCTGCAGGGTGTTACCGATGATGTTGGGCGCGCCTCCCTGATGATAAATGGCCGCGCTCAAACCGCCGTGGCCGCCGCCCCCCTGACCTCCTGTCTGACCGCTGCCACCCCATCCGCCAGCGCCCCCATTTCCACTGCGGTCTTGCCGCCCACCACCGCCACCAGGAGGGCCACCACCGCCGCCGCCGCCACCGCCGCCGCCGGCGCCGCCGGCGCCTCCCGCAGAGCTGCGAATGGTGTTGTTGATCAACGTGATGGGGCTGTTGTACAGGAGAACA
>VGTA01000063.1 GCA_016874875.1 Deltaproteobacteria bacterium
CTCGTCGCCGCACAAGCATAAGCGCCCGCGCCGCGCTCACCTGTTAAAGTGATAGACCTCGAGCTTGGCGTCCTCGCCCCCCAGCGCCACGTCGCCGCCGCCCCCGCTCACCTGGGCGCTGTAGCGCACCCGATAGGCGTACTCCATGGGGCGCGAGAAGCGCTCGATCGCCTTGCGCGCCAGCCAGCTCTCCTGCGCGATGGGGTTGCGGTAGTGCGTCCGCTCCACGCCCTCAAAGCGCGCGCTGAGGCGCACGCCTGGGCGGCGGACGTCGGGGACGTCGAGGGTGAACGCCTCCGCCACCTGATAGCGATTCTCGTGTCGGGCGTCGGTGAAGGTCTTGGTGACCACGGGGGTGAAGTTGAAGCCCTCAAAGCGCACCTCCCCCCCCTGCGTCACCAGCGCGTACGAGAGGCGCCGCTGGCCGTAGTCGCTCGTGGTGAGCAGCTCGCGCAGGTACAGCGTGGCGTCATTGGGCAGGTCGAGGGCGCGCAGCTGAGTGCTCCACAGCGTCTGCTCGTGGGGGCCGAGCGTGCTGCGGGTGTGGGAGCCCCAGCCCTTGCCCGAGACCGCCCGCGGCGCGGGGGAGGGCGCGGGGGAGGGCGCGGAGGAGGGCGCGGAGGAGGGCGCGGAGGAGGGCGCGGGGGCGCTCGGCAGCTCCACCGCGCCCTCCACGCGCGAGAGGGGGAAGAGCTGATAGAGCGTGTGGTGCTCCCCAAAGCGCAGCCCCCCGCCGGGGGGCTGCCAGGTGGGGGCGAGGGGGCGGAAGGTGACGTCCACCTTGAGGGCGCCGTTGACCACCTCGAACCGCAGCGCCTCGGGGGTGCCGCTCAGCGTCGCCCCCCCCGCCTTGATCGAGAGGCGGCCCGCCTCCGCGCGCCACTTGCCCTCCTCGCGCTTAAAGGACCACGCGTGACGCGCGCCGCCCACGGTGACGGCGCCCGAGGCGCTCATCTTCTGGTCGCCGGCGCCGAGGTTGGTGATCTGCATCGAGAAGTAGAGCTTGTCGCCGCCGCCGAGGTCGGCATCAAAGGTGTACTTTTCGCCGTAGCCCTCCTCGCTCGAGCGCGCCGGGACGAGCAGCGCGGCGGCGACGCGCTCCCCGGGGCCGTCAAACCCCGTGACGGGCTCCGCCCCCACCCCGGCGGGGGCGCAGAGGAGCGCGAGGGCGCAGAGGAGCGCGAGAGCGCAGGGGGGCGCGAGGGCGCAGGGGGGGCGCGGCGTCATGGCGCTCACCCCGTCACGCGCACCGCGTCGCTCGGCATCAGATACATCAGCCCCTCGGCGATGGGGTAGAAGTAGGGCGCGCCCTCCGGCGTGTGGTCCTCGCAGATGGCGCCCCCCTCGGCGGTGATCTGCGCGCCGAAGCCGGTGGTGACCTGCGCGCTCGGCAGCCGCGCCTTGAGCGTCGCCCACCCCTCCGCGCTGAGGACGCGCAGGGGCTGACGGCGCTGAGGGCAGCGCAGGGCGCTGAGGGCGCGCTCGGGGAGGAGGGGGGCGGCGGGAGAGTGGCTGAGCATGGGGTCCTCTCGGTGGGGGGCTGCGGGGTTGAAGGGCGCGGAGGGCGCGGAGGGCGCGGAGAGCGCGGGGGGCGCGGGGGGCGCGGGGGGCGAGCGGGCGCGGCGCGCTAGAGCGCCACGCCCAGCACCACGCCGAGGCGCGTCATCTCCGTGGAGGACGAGGAGCTGTAGTATCCCCCCTCGGAGGAGTGGCGACTCACGGCGGCGAGGTCAAAGGAGAGCTCTAGCCACAAGCGGCGGAGGCTGTAGCGCGCGTTGAGCCCGTAATAGAAGCCTTTGTCAACGAACACCCCTCCAAAGCTGTTGCCCAAATCAACTACATAATTATTAAGGATCTGCGCTCCCCCGTGCGCCCCCAGCGACACCTCCGAGTCGCCGAGCGCGCCCCCCGCGCTGCTCAAGACCACGAACGACGCGGCGGTCTCGAACTGGACGCCGAAGTCGGTGTTGAACCACATCGTCAGCGAGCGCCAGCGGAGCGGCCCATACGAGAGCAGCGGCGCGCCGAGCCCGAGGAAGTAGGTGGCCTCGTTGTTGTAGTAGGGCAGGACGTCGCCCCGCAGGGCGAAATGCAGGCGAGAGCGCTGGGTGGCGGGGAGGTCGTGGCGCTCGAGGTCACGCTCGGAGACGAGGCGGGCGCGCTCGAGCTTGGGGTCCTTGAGCAGCGCCTCAAAGCGATCCGCCCGCGCCGCCCCTGGCGCGGCGACGAGCAGCGCGCAGAGGAGGCGGGAGAGGGCGCGACGCGGCGCGCCCGACGTGGTCACCGGGCGGCGGTCGCGCGAGGGCGGGAGGGCGGGGTGGGGTGCGCGCATGTGACTCCGTGGGCGGCCCCTAGCGCGGGCGCAGGGCGCCGGCGCGCAGAGCGCGCGCCGCCGACAGCAAAGATACCGCGGTGAGCCCCACAAAGTAAACCACATCGCGGCTGTCGAGCACCCCGCGCAGGGGGCGCGCGAGGCGCTCCCCCACCCCGAGGCGCAGGGCGAGCTCGTCGAGGGGGGCGGGGAGGTGCGGCGCGAGGGGCGCGAGGGCGGCGAGCGCCACCCCGGCCCCAAACGCCGCCACCCACGCCCCGAGCGGGCGCCGCGCCGCCGCGCTCGCCCACACCCCCACGGCGCAGTGCAGCGCGGCGCTGAGCGCGAGCCCCACGTAGGCGGCCGCCGCCGGGCCGAGGGGCACGCCGGCGGCGCGCCACAAGAACAGCGGCGCGGGGAGGGTGCACAGCAGGGCGAGCAGGCACAGCGCCAGCGCCCCGAGCCACTTGCCGCCCACCAGCGCCACGTAGGGGGCGGGGGCGGCGAGGAGCGCGTCGAGGTGCCCGCTCGCGCGCTCCCCGGCGAGCAGGCCCATGGTGAGGGCGGGGGCGAGGGCGGGGAGCAGCGCGCCCGCCACCTCAAAGAGCGGCGCGAGGGAGACCTCCCCGCCGTCGAGCAGCGGCGTGAAGGTGAAGAGCGCCGCCACGCTCATGCAGGAGTAGGCGAGGCAGAGCGGCAACGCCACGCCGCCGCGCGCCGCCGCGCGCGCCTCGAGGCCCGCGAGGGTGAGCGCGGCGCGCGCCCAGCGCCCCGCGCCCCGCGCCCGCTCAGGTCCCAAACTGCCGGTCCCCCGCGTCCCCGAGTCCCGGCACGATAAAGCCGCGCTCGTTGAGGCGCTCGTCGAGGCCCGCGAGGTGGATGTCCACGTCCGGGTGCTCGGCGCGCAGGCGCGCCACGCCCTCGGGGGCGCCGAGCAGCCCCACGTACTTGACGCGCTCCACCCCCCAGCCCTTGAGCAGCGCGCACGCGGCGGCGGCGGAGCCGCCGGTGGCCAGCATGGGGTCGAGGAGCAGGCAGAGCTGCACGCGCGGGGCGGTGGGCTTGTTGGCGTAGTACTGCGTGGGGGCGAGGGTGTGCTCGTCGCGCTTGAGGCCCACGTGCCACACCTCCGCCCCCGGCAGCATCTCCCACACCCCCTCCACCATGCCCAGCCCCGCCCGCAGCACAGGCACCAGCCCCACCTGCCGCCGCAGCTCCCGCCCGTCGCACTCCACCAGGGGCGTCTGCACGCGCGTGGGCTCGAGGGCGAGGTCGAGCGTGGCCTCGTAGGCGAGCAGCACGCTGATCTCTCGAATCAGCTCGCGGAACATCTTGGGGGACGTGTCCACGCTGCGGAGCTTGGTGAGCTTGTGCGCCACGAGCGGGTGCCGCGACACAAAGACGCGCGGGTCGGGGGCGGAGGAGGGGGAGGGACTCAGGGAGTCGTGCGCGCGCATGCTGCCTCACGCCGCCGGCGCCGGGGCGTGAGGGCGCGCGCCCTCAGAGGCCCTGCTCGAGGCGGCTCTGCTGAAAGAGGTCTAGGGTGACGTCGCTGTTATTAAAGCTCACATCGGAGAACTGCAAGACCGTCTTTGACTCCAGCGCGTCGCCCTTCTTGGTGTAGGCGAGAATCGTGTGCGCCACCCACAGCCCGTCCACCTGCTTGAGGTCCTGGAACTGGATATACTTGACCTTCTTGCCCTCTCGGACCAGCGACATCACCTGCACCGGCATCAGCTTGCCCTTGCTCACCCACACCTTCGACTTGACGTAGCCCGTCTCCTCCTTGGCCTTGTCGGTGGCGGGGGTCGTCTCGATCACCCAGCAGTCCTCCTTCTCCGCCTGCCCCTTCACCTCCACCAGCTCCGACGGCTTGAGGAGCTTGTAGGTGTAGTGGGAGGGGTCCGCCTGGGTCATATCCGAGAAGCTCAGGTCGGTGCCCATAAAGGAGCCCGACTTCTCGCCGCTCGAGATGCGCGTGGACTTGTGCAGGCTGGGCAGGTAGAGCCACTGGTCATCATCGCGCTCACCGGCGTCGTAGTCCACCGAGAGCATCCCTGTGCCGCGCACGTCCTCAGGGCTCTCAAAGAGCATGATCTGCTTGCGCCCCTCCCCAAACCTCATCGCGCGCGACTGCACGGCGCGCACGCGCTCGCGCCCGTCCTTGTCGATGATGCGCATCGAGAGGCGGCTCTTGCTGCGGTCGCCCTCATCGCGCGCCTCCACGGCGTCCATGATCGCCTTGGGGTCGGTGGTGTTGGGGTCGAGCGCGGGGGCGGCGAGGGCGGAGGGGGAGAGGGCGGGGGGCGAGAGGAGCGCGCTGGCGAGGAGCGCCCCGAGGGCGAGGCGGCGAGGGAGGGGCTTGCGGGTCATGAGGGGAGACTCCAGAGCTGAGGTCAGGGGGGAGATATGGCGCCCAAAGAGACGCCCAGCGCCAGACGCGCCGCGCGGCTCAGGCCAGACTCTTCTCAACGCACTCTAGCAGATTCGCCGACAGGCCGCCGCGCGCCCGCATCGCCTCCAGCTCCGCGCGCATCAGCGCCCCGCGGCGCGCGTCCACCCGGCGCCAGTGCGTGAGGGGGTCCACCACGCGCGCCGCCACCATCGGATTCACGGCGTCGAGGCGCAGCACCACCCCCGCCAAGAAGCGGTAGCCCTCGCCGCCCTCGGCGTGGAAGCGCGCGGGGTTGCCGTTGCTGAAGCCGCCGATGAGCGCATAGACGCAGTTGGGCGTCTCCGCCGAGAACGACGGGTGCGACATCAGCTCCTGCACGCGCGCGAGCGCCCCGGGCAGCTTGGCCTGCGCCTGCGCCATCAGCCACTTGTTCATCACCAGCGGGTGGGCGCGCCAGCGCTCCTCAAAGCGCGCCAGCGCCTCATCGCGCTCAGGCGTCTGGGCGTGCACGAGGCACGAGAGGGCGGCCACGCAGTCGGTCATATTCACCCCCAGACTCTCATCAAACTGCCGCTTGGCGAGCGCCGCGCCCTCGGGGAGCGCGCACAGGTACGAGAGGCAGGCGTTGCGGAGGGCGCGGCGGCCCATCTGCGCCACGTCGTAGCGGTGGGCGCCGTCGGCGAGCGCCGCGTAGAGGGCGCGCAGGGCGGGGGCGTGGGCGGCGGCGAGGGCGGCGCGCAAGGCGAGGCGCGCGCGCTCGATCGCCTCGGCGTCCACCTCGCGCTCGAGCTCGGCGAGGTAGGCCTCGGAGGGGAGCGACAGGAGCTGCGCGTGATAAAAGCGGTCCTCGAGGCGCTCGGCGAGGGCGGCGCCGAAGGCGCGGAGGTAGCGCGGGCTCACCAGGGCGCGCAGCGCCTCGTCGCTCACGCCCGCCCCCGCGCGCGCCGCCGCGATGAGCGGGCGCAGCGCCCCGAGCGCCAACAGCTGCGCCGCCTGCCAGCGGTTGAAGCCGTCGGAGTCGTGGCGCGCGAGGCGCTCGAGGTCATCATCGCTGTAGTCGAACTCGAGCTTCACCGGCGCAGAGAAGTGGCGCAGGAGCGACGGCGTCACCGGCCCCGGCAGCCCCGCCCCGCCCGCGCCGCGCAGGGTGATCGACTGCTCCTCCTCGGTGAGCAGCCACAGGTCGCCCTGGTGCAGCTCCGGGGTGGGGACCGCCCGCCCCTCGGCGTCGAGCAGCCCCAGGCGCACGGGAATCAGCACAGGGAGCTTGCGCGGCTGCCCGGGGGTGGGGGGCGTGCTCTGGCGCGCCGTGAGGGTGTAGGCGCGGGCGGCGGGGTCATAGGCGCCGCGCACCGCCACGCAGGGCGTACCCGCCTGGTCATACCACCGCAAAAAGGGCGCGAGGTCGAGGGGCGTGTGCGCCTGCATGACCGCCGCGAAATCCTCGATGGTGGCCGCTTGTCCATCAAAGCGCGAGAAGTACTCATCGCAGGCGGCGCGGTACCCATCGTCCCCGAGCAGGAGGTGGAACATGCGGATCACCTCGGCGCCCTTGTTGTAGACGGTGGCGGTGTAGAAGTTGTCGATCTTGAGGTAGGAGCGCGGGCGCACGGGGTGCGCCATGGGGCCCTGATCCTCCTTGAACTGCCCGGCGCGCAGCTTGTTGACCGTGTTGACGCGGTGGACCACGCGCGAGATGTTGTCCTCGTCAAACGCTTGGTCGCGGTAGACCGTGAGGCCCTCCTTGAGGCTCAGCTGAAACCAGTCGCGCAGGGTGACGCGGTTGCCGCTCCAGTTGTGGAAGTACTCGTGCGCCACCACCGTCTCCACGCCGGCGAAATCCTCGTCGGTGGCGGTCTCGGCGCTCGCGAGGATGTACTTGGCGTTGAAGATGTTGAGGCCCTTGTTCTCCATCGCCCCAAAGTTGAAGTCATTGACGGCGACCACCATAAAGAGGTCGAGGTCGTACTCAAGGCCATAGCGCTCCTCGTCCCAGCGCATGGACTTCTTGATCGCCTCGAGGGCGTGCTCGCAGCGCGCCCCCTGCCCCTCATCGGTGTACACGCGCAGGGTGACGCGGCGCCCGGAGCGCGTGGTGAACTCGCCCTCGAGCAGGTCAAAGCGCCCCGCCACGAGGGCGAACAGGTAACAGGGCTTGGGGAAGGGGTCGTGCCACACGGCGAAGCGCCGCCCGTCGTCGAGGGCGCCGGCGCGCACGGGGTTGCCGTTGGAGAGCAGCGTGGGGTAGCGCGCCGCGTCGGCCACGAGCTCGGTGGTGAACACCGAGAGCACATCGGGGCGGTCGAGGTAGTAGGTGATGCGGCGGAACCCCTGCGCCTCGCACTGCGTGCAAAAGTTCCCCGAAGAGGCGTAGAGCCCCATCAGCTCCTTGTTGGTGGCGGGGGAGAGCGCCGTGGTGACGGAGAGCGTGAAGCGGGCGGGGGGGTTGAGCAGGCGCAGGGCGCTGGGGCTGACCTCGAGCCGCTCCGGCGGCAGCGGCGCGCCGTCGAGGGCGGCGCCCACGAACGTGAGCGCGTCGCCGTCGAGCTCGAGGGGGTCCCCCGCCGCGCCCCCCAACCGCTCGAGGGCGAGGGTGGAGGTGACGACCGTCCGCGCCGGGTCGAGCTCAAAGCGCAGGTGGACCGACCGCACCGCGAAAGGGGAGGGCGCGTAGTCGCTGAGGTGCTTGAGCGTGGGGCTCGAGTCGGGGCGGGTCATAGGGGGTGGGCCTCGCGGTGTGGGGTCATTCAGCCCCACAGAGTGTGCCGATCAGCGCCGCGTGTCAAAGCCCCGCGCGTAGAAAGTCCGCAGGAGCGCGGGCCCAAAGATCAAATCCGCGAAAAGCGCCAGCAGCGCGCAGAGGCCGATGAGCATGCCAAAGACCTGAATGTTCTTCATGTCGGAGGCCATGTAGGCGAAAAAGCCCAACGAGAGAATCACGCTCGTGCTCAGCATCGCGCGCCCGGAGTAGGTGAGGGCGCGGGCGATCGCCACGTGGGGGTCGCCGTCCTCGCGGTGATACACGCGAAAGTGGTGGAGGAGGTGAATCGTGTCATCCACCGCCAGACCGATGGCGATGGAGGAGATGAGGATGTTGTTCATGTCCACGGGGATGCCCATCACGCCCATGAGCCCCATCAGCCACAAGATCGGCAGCAGGTTGGGGATCATGGAGAGGACGCCGAGCTTGAGGCCCTTGAGGAGGACGATCATGACCAAGGTGATGGTGACGAGGGCGGCGCCAAAGCTGTAGATGAGGTCGAGCAGCAGGCGCGCCACGGTGCTCACGAGGGTGTAGACGGAGCCCGTGGGGGTGACCTTGGCGCTGGCGGGGATGTGCGCTTGGATGCCGGCGCTGATGTGGTCGGTGAGGCCGAGGTAGGCGGTGGCCTCGAGCCACTTGAGGCGCACCGTCATCTGCGAGAGGGCGAGGTCGGCGCTCGCGAGGCGGCGGAGCTGGTCGGGCCCCGTGTTCTCAAACAAAAAGAGGAGCTGCGCGAGCTCCTGGTCGCCCTCGGGGAGCCGGTACTCCCCCTCAGCGCCCCCGCGCAGGGCGCGGCGGGTCTCCTTGACGATGTTGTTGACGCTGATGGCGCTGCCGATGATGTCGCCCTCGGTGGGGTGGCGGTAGCCCTGGATGTGCCGCTCAAGCGCCTCGAGCCCCTTAAGCAGCTCGAGGTCCTTCATGCCCCGCGCGCCGCCCTCGATGAGCAGCTGCACGTTGGCGGTGCCGCTCACCTCGCGGTTCATCACCTCAAAGGTGTTCTTGGTGGCGGAGTGCGCCGGCAGCCACGCGAGGGGGTTGTGCCACACCTTGATCTTGAGGGCCGCGAACGCCGTGAGCAGGGTGAGGGCGGCGCCCGCCCACAGGGTGAGGACGCGGCGGCGGCGCTGGCGGGGGGTCTCGGGGACCGCCTCAAAGCGCACGTGCGCGCCGTCGCGCCCCACGCGCCGCACGCCCGCCGTGGTGTCGGCGCAGAGGTCGATGAAGGCGTCGAGCCAGTCGCGCTTGTGCGCCTCCTCCTCCCCCGTCTCCCAGCTCGCCGCCGACACGCCGAGGCGCGCGGTCTTGTTGAAGGTGAGCAGGGCGGGCAAGAACAGCAGCGAGTGCACCAGCGCCGCCGCCACCCCCGCCGCCCCCGCCACGCCCATGTCCTGGATGGCGGGGATGGAGGTGAACTTAAAGGAGAGGAGGCCGATGATGGTGGTGAGCGACGTGAACAGCACGGGCACGCCGGTGGTGCCCAGAGTCTCGATCATGGCGCGGCGCGTGTCGTGATGGTGGCGGAAGTGGTCGCGGTACACCGAGAGGATGTGGACGCTGTCGCCGATGCCCACGCAGAAGATGAAGGCGGGCAGGATGTTGCTGAGCATGGTGACGGGCATGCCGGCGAGCGACATAAACCCAAAGGTGTTGAGGGCGGCCATGCCCACCACCACCAGGGGCGGCAGCACGCCGAGGACATGGCGGAACTGCAGGAGGAGCACCCCGAGCATCAAGAGCACCGAGAGCGCCAAGAGCACGCGCATGGTGGAAAAGAGGCTCACCTTGAGCGTGGCGTTCATCTCGGGGAGTCCGCCCGTAGAGGTCTTAAAGCCCCCGGCGGGGTCATTGAACTCCTGCGCCACGGCGCGGATGGCGTCATTGACGAGGATGCTGTCGTCCTCCGACATAAAATCAGCGCGCGCGAGGAGCACCGCGTGGCGACCCTCGCGCCCCACCACCTGCCCCACGAGGCTGTCGTCGGCGAGCACGGCGGCCTTAAAGGCGGGCAGGTCGGCGGCGGCGGGCATGGGGTCACACCACTCCCCCACCTCGATGCCGTCGTCCTTGGCGCGGGTGCGGCGGGCGTTGATGAGGGACGTCACCTCCTCGATCACCGTGCCGCCCGCCACGTCCCCCCAGGCGTCATCGCCGCTCTCCTCCCCAAACCCGCCCCCCGCGGGGGCGGCGGGGGCGGCGGGGGCGGCGGGGGCGGCGGGCGTGACCTGCACGCGGCGCTGGCGATCGGCCTTGCGCTCGCCGCGCGACGCCACCTCGATGTTGAGGGCCTCGAGGCGCTCGTGGAGCGCCCGCAGGCGAGCCAGGAAAGGCTCGCTGAACACGTCGCCCTCGACCATCACCATAAAGTGGTCATCTCTGCCAAACTGGTCGCGGTAGCGCTCTAGGGACAGCTGCGCGGGGTCGTTGGGGTTGGAGAACGCCTCCACCGACGTGTCCACCATGAGCCCCGGGTGACCCGTGAGGCGGTGGCGGAGCGCGGCGAGGTCGGGCGGCAGCTTGGCGGCGGGGGCGATCAGCAGCGCCGAGAGCAGGGCGCTGAGCACGCTGATCGACATCGCGGTCCAGCGGCGCCGGACGACCCAGCGGCCGAGATTCCAAAAAAAACGACTGTGGTGAGAAGAGGCTTCGAGGGCGTCGTGTTGTGGGGTGTGCTTGGGGGGCGGCTCTGTGGTGGTCATCGCGCGTGTTCCCTTTGTGGGTGATCTCATCTCATCTCTGAGGAAGGGCGCTGAGGAGGGGA